>LVBC01000087.1 GCA_001604265.1 Spirochaetales bacterium Spiro_01 | reverse complement strand
GGGTCGAAGCGGACGACCGTGACAGGCTCCTCATCGTTTCCATACTTCCTGAATACAAGGAATGCGATCAGAGAAAGAGAGAGTGTCACCAGGATTGAAAGCACCAGCGCTGCATTCGAGTAATCGGGAATCTCTCTTTCGCCAACGAAATAGCCCTCTGGAAGCTCTGCTCTTAGCGTTATTCCCTCGTGCGCATCCATATACTCTGCATGCCCCTCGATGGTCCTTCTATCTGCAGAGAGTGTACAGACAACATTGCGGTTCGTAGAGGAACCATAGGCACCACTTGTCAGATAGACATTGTCAGCATCGATGGCAGAAGGAAAGGTTATCGTGAAATCGAAGTTCCTTACAGGCACTGACCAATCTGTGCCGAGAACATTGAGATAGACCTCATCATAGTCCTCGTACTCATCCTCTCCGATATCGAGCGTGTATGTAAAATCGTAGGTCTTTGGACCCTGGACATATCTATCTTCGCTTCCCAGGCGTACAGTATAGTTTCCGTTCTCTTCAGAGACTGTACAGGGGTCCGAGGTCTCGACCATTGAGGCAAGGTACTTCTTCCTGCCAGTTCCGACAGGAATATCCCTTATGATCCCATGACTGGGTGAATTGAAGTCAAGCTCGATATGCTCTCTTATCCTGTATATCCTGTTCGGCGATACAGAAACATCGACTCTGTAGGATACAAAGGAGAAGTTCTCCGCAAAAAGGAGAACCGAAATGGACAGGATGAAAAGAAGCGCAAGTACCCTCTTCATACCATCAGAACTTTACTTCGACCCTCTGCTTTGCCTCTTCCTCGATCTCCGCGTATGGATACTTTGTATATCCGGACATTCCAGCGACGATAGAAGATGGGAAGAGCTCGATCTTGGTATTGAGCTCGCGGGCGATGGCATTGTAGTACTTCCTCTGGTTGAGGAGCTCATGCTCTACAGCAGATAGCTGCTGCTGTAGATTGATGAAGGAGGCATTTGCCTTGAGGTCAGGGTAGGCTTCGCCGAGGGCGAAGAGCTGCCTGAGGGAGCTTGTGACTGCCTTGTCTGCCCTCTCCTTCTCCTCGAAGGAGCCACTGACAACAGCGCTGTTGCGTGCCTTGATGACAGCCTCGAGGGTTCCGCTCTCATGCTTGGCGTAGCCCTTTACAGTCTCGACAAGGTTCGGAATGAGATCGTATCTCTCCTTGAGGTGCACGTCGATGCCGGCCTGTGCCTCCTGTAGCTTGTTCTTCAGACGTACCAGTGCATTGTAGGTAGAAACGAAATAGAGTGCTATAACAACTGCAATTATTGCCAGAACGGCAAGTATAACCAAAGCGACCATAATATAAGAATATACATTATGTTTCATAACATCAATTATGCTTGTAAGTATAATGTCAAAGTTGTATATTTGTTGCATATAAAATGCATAAAGGCATACAAGGAGAAAGACGTGCGCGAAAGACACAACAGACTGGCTGTAGTAAAGGAACTCATAAAGAACAATAGGATAGACAGCCAGGACACACTTCTCGATCTGCTCAAGAAAGAGGGCTTCAACGTTACCCAGGCCACCCTCTCAAGGGACCTCAAGCTGCTGAAGGTCGGAAAGATCTCCGATGGCTGGTCAGGCTACTACTACTCTCTGCCGGAAAACGATCTCGTAACAGAATCGGAGAAAAGCTACATACAGGATGTAAGAAGGGGTATACTTTCAATAGAGTTCTCTGGAAATTTCGGAGTCGTCAAGACACGTCCGGGCCATGCGAACAGTGTCTGCTTCGCCCTCGATGTCCTCAACCTCCCTGAAATCCTCGGTACTCTGGCCGGAGACGACACAATCTTCCTCATTCTCCGCGAGGGGATGACCAAGGAGGATCTGCTGGAAAGCTTCCAGACCCGTATTCCGGAGATCCAGGAATAACAAAACGGAAGGAGAGAAGATATGAACTATTCCAATTTGGACAAAGCAAAGGCCTACAAGGCTCTTCAGAGCGCAGAGAAGGTCTCGCTCAAGAGTGTTCTCACCGCAGAGAGAATCAAAAATTCGAATGTAAAGGCAGGTGGTGGTCTCACCTACAACTACGCAGCAATGCCTGTCGATGACAAGATCATCCAGGATCTTCAGGAGCTGGCTTCAGAGCAGGAGGTGCTCGACAAGTACAAGGCCATCCTCTCAGGAGAGGTGATGAACACCGGAGAGAAGAGACTTGTTCTCCACCAGCTGACCAGAGGCAACTGCCTTGGTGCAAAGGTAGAAGCTGACGGAGAGGACAAGGACGAGTTCTACAAGGCACAGCTTGAAAGAATCCGCGTCTTTGCAGAGAAAGTAAGAGATGGAGAGATCAAGGGTTCCACAGGCAAGGCCTTCGATACAGTCTGCCAGATCGGTATCGGCGGCTCCGACCTCGGTCCAAGAGCACTCTATCTTGCACTTACAGGCTACTGCTCCGGAAAGGGCACAAAGCAGCTCAAGGCCGAGTTCATCAGCAACGTCGACCCTGACGATGCTGCAGCTGTAATCGACCGCCTCGATGCCGAGACGACACTCTTCGTTCTCGTATCC
Source organism: Spirochaetales bacterium Spiro_01 (assembly GCA_001604265.1). Lineage (GTDB taxonomy): Bacteria > Spirochaetota > Spirochaetia > Sphaerochaetales > Sphaerochaetaceae > Bullifex. The sequence goes on along the minus strand of LVBC01000087.1, from coordinate 3,904 downwards.
AAGAGCGGCACAACACTCGAGACACTGACGAACCAGGAGCTCGTTACAAAGTCTCTCAAGGGTGTCGATCCTGCAAAGCATCTTGTTGCTGTCACAAGCAAGACCAGCCCACTCGCAGGCTCCTCTTCTGTTCTCGATGCCTTCTATATCGATGACTACATCGGTGGAAGATACAGCTCGACAAGTGCAGTTGGTGGAGTAATCCTCTCACTCTCCCTCGGCTACGATGTCTTCAAGGAGCTCCTCGCTGGCGCCCACGAGGCTGACATGCTCGCACTCGAGAAGGATATAAGGAAGAACCCATCCCTCCTCGATGCCTCCATCGGTCTCTATCTGAGAAACATTCTTGGCTACCCATCGACAGCAATCCTTCCATACTCGCAGGCACTCTCAAGATTCCCGGCCCACCTCCAGCAGCTCGACATGGAGTCCAACGGCAAGCACGTGAACCGCTTTGGCGACAAGGTCGACTATGCGACAGGTCCTGTGATCTTCGGCGAGCCAGGTACAAATGGCCAGCACAGCTTCTACCAGCTCCTGCACCAGGGAACCGATATCGTTCCACTCCAGTTCATCGGCTTCAAGAACAACCAGAGAGGCAAGGATATCGTCATCGAAGGCTCGACAAGCCAGACCAAGCTCAACGCGAACCTCTCCGCCCAGATAGTTGCATTCGCACTTGGAAAGAGCGATGAGAACCCGAACAAGGAGTTCGATGGCGAGAGATGCTCCTCCCTTCTCTATGCAGAGCAGCTCACACCAAAGGCTCTCGGAGCACTGCTTGCCCACTATGAGAACAAGGTAATGTTCCAGGGACTGCTATGGAACCTCAACTCCTTCGACCAGGAGGGTGTACAGCTCGGAAAGGTACTTGCCAAGAAGGTCCTGAAGGGCTGCGAAGGTGATGAAGTCCTGAAGTCCTACGCAGATATGCTTATCTAAAAGGAGAGATACTATGAGAAAGCTATTCTATGTTCTTGTTATAGTCCTTATCGCCTGTGCACTGCTCTGCTCCTGCAAGCAGTCCAAGGGCAAGAAGCTTCTGAAGGACACAAAGGCAGTCGGAAGAGATATCGGTCATGGTACAAGGGATGCAGTGAAGTCCCTCAAGTAGAATCATCTGAGTTGTCAGAGATGGAGACCTTTGCGGAAAATGCAGAGGTCTCTCTTTCTATCATGTGGATAAAACAATACCTCCATTTCGGGTAGTTCTTACCAGAAACAGAGGTATTTATGTTTCTATAGGGTATTGTTCAGAGAATCAGAAGGCTCTCGTCCTGATCTCGGTCCTGACCTTGGTGATGAACTCATCGAGCTTCATCGTTGTAGTCTCGCCGACTCTGTTACGTACGCTTACTGTACCCTCTTCCTCTTCCTTTGCACCGATTATGAGCATGTAGGGAACTCTGTCCTCCTGCTGAGCCTCGCGGATCTTGTAGCCGATCTTCTCGGATCTGTCATCCAGTACAACTCTAACATCCTCATCGAGCAGAGCATTGTAGCACCTGGTCGCATACTCCATGGTCTTCTCGGAGACCGGAAGGACCTTGACCTGCATCGGAGCCAGCCAGGTCGGGAACTTGCCCTTTGTCTCTTCGATGATGTAGGCCATGAAGCGGTCGATGGAACCGAGGATAGCTCTGTGGAGGACGACTGGAGTCTTCTCGCTGTTGTCTGCATCGATGTACTTCAGGTCGAACTTTGCAGGCAGACAGAAGTCGAGCTGGCAGGTGGAGAGAGTGTACTCGTTACCAATAGCTGGCTTTACATTGACATCGAGCTTCGGGCCATAGAAGGCTGCCTCACCGATCTCCTCGGTATACTCGATACCGATGTCGTCGAGTACCTTTCTGAGGGAGGCCTCGGCCATGTCCCACATCTGGTCATCTGGATGGTACTTCACCTTGTCGTTGGGGTCTCTCAGCGAGAGAACACAGCGATAGTCGGTGATTCCGAAGTCCTTGTAGGTCTCGAAGATGAGGTCCACGACACCCTTGAACTCGCTCTCGATCTGCTCCGGAGTCACGAAGATATGAGAGTCGTTCTGGCAGAAGTGGCGTCCTCTCTCGATACCCTTCAATGTACCACTGGTCTCGAATCTGAAGTCATGTGCGATCTCAGCAATCCTGATAGGCAGCTCCTTGTAGCTGTGCGGTCTGTTTGCGTAGATCATCATGTGGTGAGGACAGTTCATAGGCCTCAGAACGAAGGTCTCACCCTCGACCTCCATCGGAGGGAACATGTTCTTCTGGTAGTGTGCCCAGTGACCAGAGGTCTTGTAGAGGTCTACGGTACCGACACAAGGGGTCATTACATGCTGATAGCCCAGCTTGAGCTCCTTGTTCCTGATGTAGTTCTCAAGCTCTCTCCATACGGTGTAGCCGTTCGGAAGGAACATCGGCATGCCCTTTCCAACGAGATCGTCGGACATGAAGAGCTGCATCTGCTGACCGATCCTTCTATGGTCGCGGGCCTTTGCCTCCTCCTGCTGTCTCTCGTACTCTTCAAGCTCCTCCTTGGTCGCAAAAGCAACGCCGTTGATTCTTGTAAGCATCTTCCTTGAAGAGTCGTTCTTCCAGTAGGCGCCGCCCTGCTGGGTGATCTTGAAGGCCTTCAGTGCGCTTGTATATGTGATATGTGGTCCAACGCACATATCGATATAGTCTCCCTGCTGGTAGAAGCTGATGATCGCATCCTCAGGAAGGTCGCCTATGTGCTCTTCCTTGTACTTTGCGCCCCTGTCGTGCATCAGCTTTATGGCTTCATCGCGATTAAGGATGAATGGCCTGATGGGAAGCTTCTCCTTGACGATCTTCTTCATCTCGTTCTCGATGGTCACAAGATCCTCGTCCGTGAGTTTTGTGTCTCCAAGGTCCACGTCATAGTAGAATCCCTTATCGGTTGCAGGACCATAGCCGAAAATCGCATTCGGATAGAGTCTCTGGATTGCCTGTGCCATGATATGTGCAGCGGAGTGTCTGAGTACGTGCGTTACTTCTTCAGCTGGACACTCTGCAACAGTGCCGTCCTTATAGATAATCTTCATTTCTCTAGGCTCCTATTGGCTCCTACCTTTGGTAGGACGCAGTGATACGGATAGCATTATAAATGATAATTGTTGAATTAGTGAACCACCCTTTCCCGAACAAAAGAGGTCGTTGTGCAATAGTACAGGGACAAAGAGAGAAAACACTTGCCTGGCAAGGCATTGAACAAATGCACTACCGTCCATTCTGGAGGAAAAACAGGACAATTGTTCACAGCAGAGGGCAATCCCATATTATCATTCAGGCAAGGCCATGAGGAGGTATCGTATGAGAGATCATGTACTGATAGTCGGCAGCGGCAACATGGGAAGTGGAATTGCAGCAAGGAGTGCTCTTGCAGGCAGTAGGACCTTCATCACAAACAGAACAGTCGAAAAGGCCCAGAAAGGTCGCGATATGGCAATCACTGCGATGAGGGAGCTTGTCGACAACGAGCTCGCGACAGAGGAGCATTTCTCCAGAGCTTGCGAGATCCTCGAGGCCAGGGTCCTGGACAGCTCTGTTCTCGATCAGTCGGAGTTCGTCATTGAGGCAGTATACGAGAACCTCGAACTGAAGCAGCAGGTATTCCAGGAACTGGATGCCGCCCTTCCTCCAGAGGTCATCATAGCATCGAACACAAGCGGCATGAGAATTACAGATATCGCAGCGAAGACAGTTCACAAGGAAAGGTGCCTCACCACACACTTCTGGTTCCCAGGTCACCTCGTTCCTCTTGTGGAAGTGGTCATGAGCGACTGGACGAAGTACGAATACGCAGTTGCAACAAAGGAGCGTCTTGCATCCTGGGGCAAGGCTCCTGTAATTGTAAAGAAGGACTGTCCCGGCCATCTGGCAAACAGAATCCTCCAGGCTGT
>LVBC01000086.1 GCA_001604265.1 Spirochaetales bacterium Spiro_01 | reverse complement strand
ATCTCTCTCCACATGCCCTCCCTTCCTTCGACAGTACACACTATCGGCTATGAGCAGTTCTCTTTGATGAAGCCGAGTGCCATCTTCGTTAACTGCTCCCGTGGCGACATCATCATAGAGAACGACCTCATAAAGGCTCTGAACGATGGGAAGTTCCTGGGAGCCGGAATGGATGTATTCGAGCACGAACCTCTGGAGATGGAGAATCCACTGCTTGGAATGACAAGAGTAGTTGCCACCCCGCACACTGCCGCATCGACAGTGCAGAGTGTCGAGAACTGCACTCAGATGGCCTGTCAGAGCATAATAGAGGTTCTCAATGGAGAGAATGTCTCCTACCCTGCAAACCGCATCAGTCGACCGGCCTGAGAAGTGAAATGAGGTAGAAGAGAGAGGAGACGATCGCAACAGTTGCACCTGGAGGGAAGTCCAGCGCAAGGGAGGCAAGGTATCCGATCACTGCCACAGAGAAGCCGACAAGGGACGAGTAGATGAAGAGTCTTCTAAGGCTCCTTGCCACCCTGCTTGCAGTTATCACGGGAAGTATTAGAAGCGCATCTATCAGCAGTGCACCGACGAACCTCATCGAGAGCGCAACGACAAGTGCGATCAGGACGACCATAACATATCTGTGCACCTCTGAGTGCCTCAGCAGTGTCCTGGCAACATCCCTGTCGAAGAAGAGTATCGATATCTCTCTTGCATAGAGAGAGACATACAGTACGACCACGACAGAAAGGGATGCAAAGATTGCAAGCTCCGGGACCGTTATCGTATATGGAGAGCCCCAGATCAGCTCGAGAGTATCCTTTGCAGGTACATCGAAGACCTGCACGATCACAGAAGCAAGCGCCATCGAAAGGACCATCAGCACTGCTGAGGAGAGACCGAGGTGCACCAGATTCCCACTGCTCATCCAGACCATCAGAAGCACTGTAAGCAGCGAGAGCACTATATAGCAGACAAGTGGAGGCAGATTCAATGCCAGGGCGATTGCACCACCAAGAAGCAGCGAGTGCATCAGCATGTACCTCAGCGGCAGCATGTCGAGCCTTGTGACCATAACACCGGCAAGCGGGAATGCACAGCCTGCAAAGAGAAGAGCGACAAATCCCTTCAGGATAGGAGGAAGCAGCAGCAGTTCAAGCAAGATGTCCCCCTTCGAGATGGAGCTCTGGCCAGCCGAGCCTGCTGTTCATCTCCCTGTCATGGCTTACAAGCAGTATTGTCGGCATTTCTGAAAAGCGAAGTGACGAGAGAAGGTCCGCAATGCTGTTCCGGCTCTCGCTGTCCAGGCTGGCTGTCGGCTCATCGAGCAGCAGCAGCCTTGCCTTTCCGGCAAGTGCCCTCGCCAGATTGACCTTCTGCCCTTCACCACCCGAGAGCGTGAAGTAGTTCCTCTCCTTGAGGTGGTACACGCCCGTCCTTCTCAGCGCAAGCTCGACAAGCTCATCGATATTCTTCTCTCTCTTGTCTATCGCCATCCTGACGACCTCGCTCACAGAGAGCGGGAACGGCTTCACGCTCTGTATCTGCTTTACGTAGGCGACATCCTTCAATGCTGCACTTCCATCGAAGAGTATCGTTCCGCTCTGCGGCTTCAGAAGGCCGAGGATGCACGAGAGAAGCGTGCTCTTTCCAGAGCCGTTCTCTCCTGTAAGGATGCAGGCATCCCCCTTCTCGAGCGAAAACGAGATATCATCCAGGACTCTTCTCTCGCCATAGGAGAAGACGAGGTGCTCGACTGAAAGCTGCATGCCATCTGTGAGGTTTGCCTTCTTCCTGAGGAACCTGTAGATTTCAGGAACGGACATATCATCCGTTATGAGGTCCTCTGTGCAGCAGAGGATCTTCTCGGTCCTTGTCCTGAAGGAAACATCCTCAATGCCGCTTTTTCGGTAAAGCTCGAGTGCAGGTTCAGATATCAGGTCCACATTCACATGTACGATTCCAAGATAGATAGTCAGTGCAGCTGCAGCGCGGCCCTGTATGGTATCGTGAAGCGACAGAGCTGAGACATCGCCGTCATAGCTTCTGAGAAAGCCTTCAAGCTCGAAGAGCGGATGGAGCCACTTTCCTTTGCTGGAAAAGACAAGAGTTTCTCCTTCGAAGACTGCAAGGGTGGTACCATTCTCCATTCTGGAGTGATAGTCCTTCATTGTTCACCTCATCGAATATGGGACAGAGAAGTGTATTTCTTCCTGAAATACCATCAAAGGCCCGAAAGCCGAAAACCGTGCTTCTGCACCCAGGTCATCCTTCAGGATACCTATATTTCGAAGTAATTATGTTTTATATGGGAATATGAGTCAATTGAAGAAGAACTCCACCTGCTTCCAGATGGAGTTCACACGAAACCATGTCAGCTGTACAGGCTTCTGATCTCGTCCCTGTAGAGCTCTGCGATCCTGTACCTCTTCATCTCCTGCTTGGCAGAGAGCTCTCTGCCGACCTCGAAGGGCCTATCGAGCAGATAGAACTTGTTTATGAGCTCGAAGCTCTTGAAACCTCTCTCCCTGGAGACAAGGCGCCTTATCTCGCTGTCTATCAGCTGACGGGCCTCTGCTATGTCGTTGAGGTTCTCTCTGTTGACATAGAATATCTTGTTCTCCTTGAGATACCTCTCGATCTCCTTGGCATCCGGAACTATCAGGGCAGAGAGGTATTTCTCGTCCTGGCCTACTACTATGCTGGAAAGGATATAGGATGACTCGTTCAGCGCAGCCTCGATAGGAACAGGTTCGATATTCTCTCCTCCCGAGAGCACTATCGTATCCTTTGCCCTGCCGACAATCGCAATCTCATTCGAGCTTGTCATTATTCCAAGGTCGCCTGTATTTATAAAGCCATCGGATCCGATGATTCCCCTTGTAAGGTCCTCTCTTCCATAGTAGCCGCTCATGATCTGCGGCCCCTCGATGTAGATCACACCCTTCTTTCCTGGAGGAAGCACTTCACCCTTCTCGCCTCTGATCTCCACCTTTCTTGTGCAGCCGAGAATCTTCATGACACCCCTGGTCTGCTTGCTGTAGTACTGGAGTGCGATAACAGGAGATGTCTCCGTCATTCCATAGCCATTGAGGATGCAGATGCCGATCGACCGGAAGAACTCCTCAACGCTGAGAGGAAGCGAGCCACCACCCGAGATACCGAAGGAGAAGTTCTTTCCGAGCTTCCCCTTTATCTTGGAGAAGACCACTGCGTCGAAGAGTGCGTATAAGGGCTTCATCAGGAGGTATGGGAAGTAGTTCACGAACCTCTTGAGATAGTTCATCCCTCCATATCTTGGATTGAGATCAAGTGCATTGTCCCTGAAATGAGTATATGCAGAGGCTATCTTCAGGCCCAGATTGAACATCGCCTTCTTTGACCCCTTTTCCTTCTTCATTGCAGAAAAGACACCTGCCTTGACTGTCTCCCAGATTCGCGGAACCGAGCACATGTACTCCGGGTTGAGGCGCTGCAGGTCTGCAAGCATTATCTTTCCGATAGGCTTGGAGTAGCAGAGCGTGTGGGCTGAGTGCACTGATATGTACTGTACGATCCTCTCGAAGGAGTGCCATACGGGGAGGACCGAAAGCCACTTCTGCCCTGGATGGAAGTCGAAGCCCTGGTCCTTGATGCACTCGAGCTGCCTCAGGAAGCTCTCGTGCCTGATCATGACACCCTTTGGGGTTCCTGTAGTGCCACTTGTGAAGATGATCGTGGCAATCTCGGGTCCCTTGACGCTCTCTATATCATTTATCAGGCTCTCTCTCGTTTCGACAGACTCCTCTCTGTACTTCTCGATGAGCTCTGAAAGAAGATGGATGGTCATGCTGTTCTCTGCTTCAAGCTGCTTCCTATCATCGATCGGTGTGCTGTCGAGGAGGATCACAGTCTCGAGGGATGGCATTGCATCGCGTCTTGTCAGCATCTTCACAAGCAGCTCCCTGTTCTCGACGAAGGAGATCCTGGCCTTCACAGTATCGAGGATGTAGGATATCTCGTCTGCTGTGCTGTCCCTTCCGCGCGGAACATCTGCACCTCCGAGAGAGAGAGTTGCAAGATCGGCCCAGAGCCAGGCGGCTCTGTTGTCGCTCATGAGACCGAGCTTGTCTCCCCTCCTGACGCCCAGATGCTTCAGTGCGCACATGACTGCATAGACATTCTCCATTGTCTGACTGTATGTGAAGGTGACGAACTGCGCCTTTGCATTCTTTTCCATCTGACAGGCAACATCAGGGAACTCTCTTACTCTGTCGAGCATGAGCTGTGGAATTGTATCGATCATTGTGACCTCTCTATTCTTGACATTTTTACAAATTTTGTCAGTTTGTCAAAATTAAATAATTATTATCCCTTTCTGTCAAGACTCGGTTCCATCACAATGACATCTTAATGTCCATATAGAAGAGGACCTCACAGTTTCCTGGAAGGTCCCTTCTTTCAATTGGCGTACATGCTGTCTATCTCATTCCTGTAGAGCTCTGCGATCCTGAAGCGCTTCAGCTCCTGCTTGGCAGATAGCTCCCGGTCGACCTCGAAGGGGTGCTCAAGGATGACGAAGCGGTTTATCTGCTCGAAGCTCTTGAAGCCATTTTCTTTCGAGACGTACTTCCTTATCTCGCTGTCGATCAGGTCCTTCACTTCTGCAATCTGCCCAAGGCTGTCCACGCCTTCATGGAGAATGCCGTTCTCCTTGAGGTACCTCTCGACCTCCCTTGCTTCCGGAACTATCAGAGCAGAGATGTACTTCTGGTCCTGACCCACGACAACGCTCGTCTGGATGTATGGAGAGTCGTTCATCGCAGCTTCGATGGGAACAGGCTCGATATTCTCTCCACCGGAGAGCACTATCGTATCCTTTGCTCTTCCGACTATGGAGACAAGACCATCGACTGTCATGATTGCGAGGTCTCCTGTGTTGATGAAGCCCTCACTGTCGATTATCTTCGCTGTCATGTCAGGACGGTTGTAGTAGCCCTTCATTATCTGGCGTCCCTTTGCATAGAGAACGCCCTTCTCTCCTGGAAGAACGATGTTTCCACTCTCGTCCCTGATCTCGACTGTAGTACCGACAAAGGGTCTCATTGCTCCTCTGGTCGGCTTCTGATAGTACTGAAGTGTTATCACAGGTGCAGTTTCGGTCATTCCGTAGCCGTTGAGGATCATGATTCCAATTGAACGGAAGAAGAGCTCAACGCTTGAGGAGAGGGAGCCACCGCCGGAGATTCCAAGTATGAACTCCTTTCCGAGCTTGGTCTTTATCTTAGAGAAGACCAGAGCTGAGAAGAGTGCATACAGTGGCTTTATCAGAAGGAACGGGATGACGGACAGGACTCTTCTTGCATGGT
>LVBC01000085.1 GCA_001604265.1 Spirochaetales bacterium Spiro_01 | reverse complement strand
GATATCCGCTTTGTCCGTGTTCCTGCCGATATCAGGACCTGCACGACGATAATCAACGAAGAGGACCACACCTCGACAGAGCTTGTCGAAGAGGCCCGCGAGGTCTCTCCGGAGGCCTCGGAGGAGTTCTTCAGGCTCTTCATGAGAGAGCTTCCTGCTTTCGATGCAGTCGTCATCTCCGGAACAAAGGCCAGGGGCTTTTCTGCAGACCTCTATCCAAGGATGGTCAGGGAGTGCAGAAGGTCAGGCAAGCTGAGCGTTCTTGATATAAAGGGTGATGACCTCATCGCATCATTGAAGGAGGGTCCTTCGATAATCAAGCCCAACCTCTCAGAGTTCTGTGCCACGTTCATGAAGGATGTGGTATTATATGAGAACAGCGATGATGGTTCCACCTATGACAGGGTCAGAGAACTTGCTCGCAGCTTCTATGAGAAGTATGGCACCAGAACAGTAATCACGAGGGGAAAGTACGATACCTGGGTCTACAATGGCAGCGCTCTGGCTGTCATTCCGAGCATTGAAACAGATCTCCCGATCGTCAACACCATAGGCTGTGGCGATACACTTACCGGTGCAATGACACACTCCCTGCTTGAGGGAAACGAGCTTGAAAAGGCCGTTGAATTCGGTATGAGGTGTGCACTCAGGAAGGCAACCCATATCGAACAGGGAATCTGATAGATGGTAAGTGATGAGAAACTATTCAGAATAGCGATTGCGTACTACAGGAACGGAAAGACACAGACCGATCTGGCAGCTGAGCTTGGAGTCAGCCATGTGCAGGTCGGCAAGTATCTCAAGCTTGCAAAGAAGCGAGGAATCGTCGAGATAACCATAAACGCACCCTTTGTCGACCAGAACGAGCAGCAGATGTGCTCCATCTACCTCAAGGAGGCCTTCGGGCTTGAGAATCTCGTGCTTGTTCCGAGTGCCTCGGATCCCAGAAGGTCGATGCAGTTCCTGGTCGACGGTGCCTGCGACTATCTGATAAACTCATTCACGAACAAAAGTCTCAACGTAGGTGTTGGAATGGGAAAGACGATGTCCGAAATCTCCCACTTCAGGACCAGAAGCATGGATAGAAAGACCAACTGGACTATCTATCCGGTCACGAACTACATCAACGACCACACCATGAGACACGACTCTGGTAGCTACTACAGCTATCTCGAGCTTCCGCAGAACTTCCAGGATAACTGGGGAAGCAGGAAGGATGATGTGTTCATCGACAGCGTCAGGGATGACAAGGGAAACGATGTTTCCAGTATCTGGAAATGCCTTGATGTCATCATAGGCGGTGTCGGTGTTCCACTCTCGAGAGACCCTGAAGTAAGAAGGGCCATACTGGGCGAGTCATACAGCTCGAGCGACGATATCCCAGGTGACTATATCAACTACTTCTTCGACTCAGATGGCCACATACTCAATCCGAAGAGTCCGAGCAGGTACGCAATAGACCTCGACACCATCAGGAGCGTGAAGTCGAGGATAGCGGTCGCCTCCGGCTTCCAGAAGGTATACTCGATCATCGGGCTTCTGAAGTGCGATCTCATAAATACCCTCATTACCGATATAACAACGGCAAGAAACATAGTTGAAGTGCTGAAATGACAAGAAGACCAAGACTGTACATATTTTCAGGACAGCCAGGCTCGGGAAAGACCTGCAGGGCTAGAAGTCTTTCAAGAAGACTCCATATCACATATATCGATTACGACACTGTCGTCCAGCCTCTGCTGAGGGGAATCGAGAGCAGGATGGGTGTGGGTGAAAGCCGGCTGGATTTCTACAGCAGCTGGCGAGATGAGAGCTATGCAACCCTCTGGGCTCCTGTGATCGAGAACCTGGAGCTTGGCAACGATGTCATACTCTCTGCTCCTCTGACAAGAGAGGTCAGGAATCCAGGCTTCTTCGAGGCCTTCAGAAAGCAGCATCAGCTTGATATCGAGGTCTTTGCCATATATCTTGCACCAAGTCCAGCTCTTCACCTTTCGATGCTGAAGCGCCGTGGCTCCTATAGGGATGAGGAGGTAGTCTCCGACTATGAGAAGTACAGAAAGAGCCACGATGCGACAAGACCATGCTGGGATGCAGACCACTCATTCTATGTGACCTTCGATTCGCTTGAGCGCTCAGAAGAGCTTGTCGAGGAGCTTCTCAGACCATTTCTGAAATGAAATCCTCCATCTCCTGACCCACGAGAGTCCTTACCTCATCCCAGTGGAACTTGCTGCTCACAGCAACAGATGCATTCTCATGGAAGGCCACATCATCTCGCAGTATGAGCTGCTTTATCAAAGGGTCAGCAACTACATCGGTATACATTCCGCTGTTCACGAGATTCCTTATGTCTTTCTCCTGGACAAAGCTGTAGTCACCCTTCCTCAGCAGCTCGGGCCTGTGGGAAAACAGGATGGCCACATCTGTCTGGATACCGCTTCTTATCTCTATTTCGCGCCTCAGTGCATTTGAGGAGACCTGTTCACCTATGATGAGGAATCTCCTGTCGAAGTTGTATATCTCGACCTCCCTTTCAGCTGTTCTTCCCAGGAAAGCGTTCTCAATATCCTCTATGAATCTCTTTCCATCCGAATAGGGAACTGTAGAAATGAATGGAATTCCAAATTCCTTCATCATGTAGAGTGCAACCTCAACTCCTGCTTCCGAGAGTGCGACATTGAGTTCTGCCTGTCCTGCTGTGCCGATATCCTCAAGTGTGAAGTTCATCGAGAAGGAGCAGTTGACAGCTATCTTATTCTCTTCAAGCAGTGAAAGGATTGCTCTGTCGTTTCCTCTGTAGCCGAAGTCTATCGGCGTGAGGCCCAGAAGGTTGATGCTTCTTCTGACAGTCGGAAGCTTTCTTGCATAGCGCCTGAGCAGAGCGATCGTCGCCTTCATGTAGCCATTGTCGTAGAACTCGAGACCCTTTGTGTCGAAGCCGAAGGAGTCGATGCTGGTCCTTGCTTCGATCTCTCTGGCCATGCCCACATAATCGGTGCCGACGAGCATTGGTACAGGAGAACCGACCAGGGCGATGAATCTGGGCTTCAGGCTGTTTGCGGCCTCTACTATCCTGTCGATGACCTTGTCGTCCTGACCGAGTACAGCTTCAAGGTGCCTGTATGCCGAACAGAAGACCAGGGCCCTTGATGTGGATGCACTCTCCCATCTCGGTTCATCGTATCCGAGAACGTTTCCAGTACAGCCGGATGCATCGTGGAGGATTATCATGCCACCAAGCTCGTAAAGGGCCGATGAACAGCCGGAGTAGTCCGGCGTGAAGGGTGGAAGATAGATATTCAGATTGCTCATATGACCAGCTTTGCCTCCCTGATGATGCTGTTGACATCCGAGCTGTTGTCGTGGGCCTCTCTCAGCATTGCCATTAGCTTTGTAATTCCAGCAAAGCCAAAGAAGCCATTGTCCTCCTGCAGGTCTGCAATGTGCTCGGAGCCGACCATATAGCCGCAGTCGAAGCCGATGCAGAGCGAGTCGCCAAAGCATCTGTACTCGTACTTTGGAGCATCGTGGTGGAGTGGATTCACGACTTCAAGCTCTGGGTAGTTCTCTCTCAGATACTCGAAGCTCTCCTTCTCGAAGGGAGAGACTGCATCGAGTGCAAGCAGAGAGACGTTGAAGCCGTACCTTAGAAGTGTCCTTGCAAGAGTCACTGGCCTTACAGTTGCCTGGAAGTCTATCGCTATCCTCCGAGAACCAAGATGCTCAGCTGTTTCTCTGAGCTCTGCTTCGGCCCTGCTTCTGTACTCGGATGTGTCGAAGACGATTCTCCTTCCACTTATCATTTCAAGTCTCTCATTGAAGTTCCTGTAGAAGGTCTCGATGAGATCCGGATCATAGCAGGGGAGGAAAGGCATGTATGGAATTCCCAACTCTTCCTGCTGCTTCCTTGCACTCTGGAGACATCTTGGAGAGAGCACGAGATTCAGTGATGATGAACCCATCTCGAGAAAGGTATCGAAATCCTTCGAGTCGGGAAGGGACCTGTACTCGATTCCATGCAGCTTCAATAGAGTGTATATCTCGCTCTCCGGATCGAGTACATTGTTGTTGCCGAGAAAGCTGATCTGTCTGCGCTTCTCACGCTTTTCAAGCATGCTGTATATGTTCGTAAATAGTGTGATTCCAGGTGGATTCTTCGAGTCCAGCTGGATCGGATTCATGTGGCAGAAACGGAACTTGATATCAGGGTATCTTTGTGCAAGTTCCCTTCCAAGTGCATCGTAGTCCGTGCCGAGGAAGTCATCGATGCAGCCTCCGAAGAAGAGAAGGCAGCGCGGCCTTTTGGGCAGTGCGCTCAATAGCTCATCCACTGCAGGTACGAGCTGCTTTTCATACGAACCGGAGACTATCTCCTCCTCGCTTAAGAAGAGGTATGAGACCTTGTCCTTTATTCCATTCTGATAGGCGCCGAGCGAGCTGTGACGCCCACAGGCTGCTGGAGTATAGAAGAGCATGTACACATCCGGAACAAGGCCTGCCATCCTTACAAGTCCCCAGCCTCCGTGGGCAGGAGATTCATAGTGCAGAGTCCTTGGAAATTCAGCACAGGAGCATTTCATGAGAATTCATCCTCCTCGTCGATATCTTCTTCATCAGAGCTCAGCTCTAGTACCTTCCTGGCAAGTGAAAGATAGGCCTTGGTCTGCATCGAATCGGGAAGGGCCTCTATGACGGTCTTCCCCTGATTCTCGGCAGCCTGTACAGCAGGGTCCCTAGGAATGAAGGAGATCACCTCTGTGCCTATCTCACAGGCTACCTTGTCAACGAGCTCTCTCTCGTTCTCGACCCTCCTTTCGTTGAGGATGAGACCCGAGCATCTTGCGTAGCCGCGCTCCTTGAAGTTGCTGATCGCTCTGACGATATTCGATGCGGCATAGAGAGCCATCATCTCTCCGGATGTGACGATGAAGACATCCTTCGCATAGCCGTTTCGTATCGGCATTGCAAAGCCTCCGCAGACGACATCCCCAAGTACATCGTAGATGATCACATCTGGTCTGTATTTCTTCTTTGCACCAAGCTCGTCGAGCTTCTCGAAGGCGGTTATGATTCCTCTGCCAGCACAGCCGATACCTGGAGTCGGACCTCCTGCTTCCACGCAGAGAACTCCGTTGAAGCCCTCGAAGACTATATCCTCGAGCGCTATCGGATTGTTTCCCTTTTCCCTGAGCCGGTCGAGGACTGTGGGAATCCTCCGTCCATTCATCAGATTCTTTACCGAGTCGCTCTTCGGGTCGCACCCGATCTGCATTACTCTGTAGCCCATAGTGCTGAGTGCCGCAGAGAGGTTGCTTGCAGTAGTCGACTTGCCGATTCCACCTTTGCCGTATATCGCTATCTTGCGCAAATGTTACCCCTATTGAGTTAGTTATATCTAACTTATTGATTAATCTAGTGGGAAAATGATAAAGATACAAGTACCGGCAAGCGATGGATAGATACATTTTTCAAAAAGAAGTAGGAGTAGAGGTGATAAGGCATGTGCTCTCTGGCAGGATGAGAGAGCTATGCTCTCTTCCTGAAAGATTTGCACCCTTTGCCAGGGAGGCGAGAAACCTCATACTCTCGTACCTGGGTGCCGAGAGTCTGGAAGAAAGCCTGGAGAGTGCAATCGAGAAGTGCGGAAGAAGGCCGACCTTCCCTCTGATTCTTGCTTCCCTCTGCACAGCATCCTCCCTGCCCGACTGCCCGACCGGATCTCTCTATCTCGATAGGAGTGGAAATATAGCTATAAGACAAAGTTCATGCATCTACTGTGGCAGGTGCCTGAAAGAGGGCTTCACATCCTATGCAAGAACAGAGCTGCTTCGCAGTCTTGAGATCCTGAAGAGTGGAGAGAGTGTCACTGCAATAGTCGCTCCATCCATCACTGGACAGTTCGATGCCTCCTATGCAGAGCTCGAGTCCGCATTGAGAAGGGTGGGCTTCAATAGGGTCGTGAATGTGAAGATCGGAGCTCGGATGATGGCAGAAATCGAAGGAAAGGAGCTTGAAAACTGCATTGAATGCTCAGATTGGATGATCACATCGTGCTGTGCAAGCATCAAGGAGCTTGGACTCAGGCTTCTTCCCGTCATCGAAGAGAAGCACAGTAGTGCAAAAACTCCAGTCGAGTATACCTCTGCACTCTGCAAGGAGGAGGAGAGAGATGGAAGGATCATTTTCATCGGGCCCTGTCTTGCGAAGATCTCAGAGTGCTCCAGGAATGCGAATGTGGACAGTGTCCTTCTGTTCTCGGAGCTGGAGATGCTGTTCATCGCTGAAGGTATTGTTTTTTCGAAGAACAGCGATAGCAGCAGGGATGAGGATCTCTCACCGCTTTCACGGACAAATGGAATCAGCAATGCTGTGAGAAGTTTCTGCTCTCATCTCTCCTCGGCCATCAGCTACAGCGGTATCAAAGAAGCCGAGCTTGCTCTCTTCTCTTCATGGAGAAGAGGAGAAAGACCTCAAGCAGATCTTGTAGAGATCGCGCTTTGCAGTGGAGGCTGCATCTCGGGCCCTGGCAACACTTCCACTTTTCTGAAAAGGAGCTGAATGGTATTGACCAAGAGGTCGAAAGCCTTTAGAGTCATGATAGTTAGCATTGACTAACAAAAGGGGCACCATATCAATCGTCAATTCAAAATAGGGACGTACATTGTTCTTGCCATCATGCCTGTAGCTGCTCTGCTGTTCTCTCTCTGCCTTGGCAGGATGGTCATCCCGGTTCCTGTCATCGTCTCATCTGCACTTTCCAGGTTCGGCCTGGGAGAGATGGCTTCTGCTCAGATAGAGAAGGTGCTCTGGAACATAAGGTTTCCAAGGATAGTGCTTGCCATGCTTGCCGGAACCGGACTATCGCTTGCCGGCCTTTCCTTCCAGTCCCTCTTTGCAAATCCTCTCGCAACTCCGGACACGCTCGGTGTTGCCTCCGGCTCCTCGTTCGGTGCCTGTCTTGGGATACTGATGGGCTTCAGCCTGAGGGGTATCCAGATAATGGCGCTGCTCTTCGGACTCGTGGCCGTATCCCTCACCTGGATCTGTGGAAAGCAGAAGGGGAGAGGAACCACGGCGATTGTGCTCTCTGGCATCATAATAGGATCCCTCTTCAACGCACTTGTCTCGCTTGTGAAGTATGTTGCGGATACCGAGACACAGCTTCCATCCATAACCTACTGGCTCATGGGCTCCATGAGCGGAAAGGGGTATTCGACCCTTGCACTCGGCTCCCCTATGATCATCCTGGGTGGAGTGCTCCTCTTCCTCCTCAGATGGAGACTCAACATCCTTCCCCTGTCAGATGATGAGGCGAAGGCCTCAGGAACGGATATCAGACAGCTCAGGATAGCTGTCGTTGTGATAGCAACTGCAATGACTGCATCCTGCGTTTCGATGTGCGGCCAGATAGGCTGGGTCGGTCTCATCGTGCCCCATATCTGCCGCATGGCACTTGGCAACAGCCATGAGAGGCTGGTTCCATCCTCGATTTCCATTGGTGCGACCTTCCTTGTGATCGTGGATACGCTCAGCAGAACGATGGCAACTTCCGAAATTCCGATCAGTGTGCTCACTGCCATCGTGGGCGCTCCGTTCTTCATATACCTGATGAGAAAGAATGGAGGCTGGACACTATGAGCACGCTGAGAGTTGAGAATGGAAGCTTCTCGTATCCTGCAGGGACGAGGGTCCTCGATGAGGTCTGCTATGAGGTCTCGAAGGGAGAGCTCGTTGCAATCCTCGGCCCGAATGGGGCAGGAAAGACGACGCTTCTGAAGTGCACTATGGGGCTTCTGGGCTGGCAGGGTGGCAGAAGCACCCTTGATGGCGTTGATATTTCGACCATGAGTCCCCGCGAACTCTTCTCATCTGTCGCATACGTTCCACAGGCAAAGGCAGATACTCCGAACTACTACACAGAGGAGATGGTACTGCTGGGAAGGGGCTCTAGGATCGGATTCTTCAGACAGCCGACTGAAAGGGACAGGACGATAGCAATAGAGTGCATGGGGCGCCTGGGAATCGACTACCTTGTCGGCAAGAGGTGCGCCGAGATAAGCGGAGGCGAGCTGCAGATGGTCCTGATCGCAAGGGCCCTGGCAGGGGAGCCTGAAGTGATAGTTCTCGATGAGCCGGAGTCGAATCTGGACTTCAGGAACCAGCTCATGGTGATGGAGACGCTCTCATCTCTCGTCCGAAGTGGGGTTGCGTGTCTCTTCAATACGCACTTTCCAGCGCATGCGCTCCAGTATGCCGACAAGGCACTGATGCTTGGAAAGAATGGAAGGGCGCTGTTCGGAAGGGTCTCGGAGGCCATATCGAAGGAGAACATCGAAAGAGTTTTCGGAGTTCGGGCCGTGATAAGCGAGATCCAGACTGAAGACTGCCTTGTAAGGGATGTCGTGCCGATTTCACTTGTATAGGTATCGGGGCATCCAGCTTGAACTGTCTGATAAGGAGAAATATATGAAAAGAATTCTCATTTACCTGATGTTCGTTCTCTGTG
>LVBC01000084.1 GCA_001604265.1 Spirochaetales bacterium Spiro_01 | reverse complement strand
CTGTCCTTTTGTGCAAGGAAAAGAAAGAACTGATTGGCCGCCTCTTTGTTCAACCGGCTTTTCTTCTTGAGATACGAACGCCTATAACTTGATAGCGCCTGATTTGCGAGTTCCAGTCTGGTCCTGTAATCAGGAAGGAGAAGATAATGATCTGAGGATAGAGCGCTCACAAGGAGAGGAAGATGCGAGTCCAGAACTCTTTTCGCATTCAGATAGAATTGCCTTTCCCTGCCGATGAAATAATATAGGATTCGATGGAATAGACCCTTTTTCTTCAAAATGCTTTCAGAAGCATCGGATACCTGAGTTCCAGCATCCCTCACATAGTAGGCTGTTATGTCACAATTCGGACCATAATTCTTCAGGATGATACCATCGCAGTCTGCAGGCAGTTTGGGAAGCTTGATGGTTTTCTGTCCCCTGACATCCATTACTATTGGCCTGCGGATATTGATGTAGAAACCCCTATCGTGTTCGCCTGAACTTGTAGAACAGTACAGATGGGTCTTTTCCCTATAATATGTTATAAGGAATCTGCCATTTTCGCTTGCATAGGATGTACCCTTATCGGGCAAGACCTCATACTGTATCCCCATCGACTCTCCCTGGACTATCCTGTTTTCACATCATATCAGCTTATCGCTATGAACACATAGCAATACTATCCAATGTCAAACTCTCGCATCGCCTTGACGAGCAGCAAAAATCTTCCTCTCCTCAATGAACAGAGCAGGTATCACAAGGGCAGATGTCAGTATCCAGGAGAGTGGATATACAACATATAGCATGTGCAGAGTGTGGTGCACAGGAACAACAAAGAGGACCCAGCAGACACGGAATATACAGGTTCCAAAGACCATAAGCACTGTTGGGAGCATCGATTTGCCTATTCCTCTCAGCGTGGAGCCTGTTATCTCATAGAGTGCTATCATGCAGTGCGGAAGCTCCATGTATATCATCTTGATGATCGCCATCTCTATGACCTCCGGGTCTGCTGTGAAGATTCCCAGAAGCGGATAGCGGAAGACCCAGAAGGAAAGGCTCAGCGTTCCTGCCGAGACGAATGCAAGAAGCATCGCATCCCGGAATACGCACTTCACCCTATCGTACTTTCCAGCACCGAAGTTCTGGCTGACGAAGGTCATCGTCGCCTGATTGAATCCCGCTACAGTGAAGTATGAGAGAACATTGAAGTTGTTCGATGTGGCAGAACCTGCGATCGCCTGGGTACCGAAGCTGTTTATGCCGGACTGGATAGAGGCGTTCGCAAAGGAGAAGATCGCACCCTGCAGCCCTGCAGGAAGCCCGATCATCACGATATCCTTCAGCTCGTTGCGATGGATTCTCAGTGCCCTGAGGTCGAGGTGCATCATCCCCTCTTCCCTGACAAGGAAGACAGTAACGAGAACTGCGCTAACGCTGTTCGAGATGACTGTTGCAAGTGCAACGCCTGCAACGCTCATCCTGAAGACTATGACGAAGACAAGATTCAGAATGACGTTGAGGATACCGGCCAGGAAGAGGGCGTAGAGTGGCCTCTTTGTATCCCCGTTCGAACGCAGGATCGCAGAACATGTGTTGTATACCATGAAGAATGGCATTCCACAGAAGTAGATTCTGAGATACAGGGCCGCAAGCGGAAGGACCTCCTCTGGTGTGTTGATGATCTCGAGCATCGGATAGGCCAGGAACCAGCCGAGAAAGATGAGCGAGAACCCACCAATCAATGCAATCGTATAGGCTGTCGGAATTGCCTTCTGCACTCTGCTGTAGTTCTCTTCGCCGATGCATCTTGCGATGATCACATTGGCTCCGATGGAAAAGCCCACGAACAGATTTATGAGAAGACTTACTATTGCTCCTGTCGAGCCAACGGCAGCAAGCGCATGGCTTCCTGCAAAGCGCCCGACGACAGCGATGTCTGCAGAGTTGAAGAGCTGCTGCATCAGGCTCGAGAGGATTATCGGGAAGGAGAAGATTATCAGCTTGTTCCAGATATTCCCATTGAGCATATCTATCTTGTTGCTGTGGATGGATACTGCCATTGGCAAAATGATAGTTGTTGTTCGGAACTTTTCCAACAGTACAGCAGAGCACTGGTACAACAAAAGGATTTAAATCTGTCACTTTAGGTGAGGCT
>LVBC01000083.1 GCA_001604265.1 Spirochaetales bacterium Spiro_01 | reverse complement strand
GGTATGCCGGAACCCCTCTCTGCTACCACTTCAACGAGACAAGGCAGAAGGAGAAGGGGCCTGTGGTCGTCAATCTCAGAGGAAAGGGCGAGAAGCCTGTCATAGAGACCGAGGTTATCAGTCCACTGCATAGGATGAGGGCAGTATGTGGCCCATATGAGGATGTGCAGAAAAGCGAGCTTGAAATGGCCGCGGATGGCGAGTACATCAGCGTCACGCTGACAGATACGAGGATAACGCCGGAGATATCGGCCTACTTCCACGAGTTCTACAGGTCGAAGGGTAGTGTGCTGATGCACCTTTCATCCTCCTTCTTCAAGATCGGAGAGGCAGATAATGCTGGCGAGAGAAAGGTCGAGAAGAGGAGACTCGAGGAGCTATTTGCAGACTTCATACGCATGAGGGAGGGAGATGAGCTCGAGGAGGATGAGTGCAGGACACTCAAGAGCGCTATCGAGTTCCTCCAGAGCTCCGACACAGTCGAGGATGGGACGATAGACTCCTTTGTATCCCAGCTTCTGAAGGAGGTGAGAAGATGAGACCTGTAAAGCTTGCAATGTCGGCCTTCGGCTCCTACAGAAAGAGAACTGAGATAGACTTCTCCTCCTTCAGGCAGGGTCTCTTTCTCATCACAGGGGACACTGGTGCAGGAAAGACGACGATCTTCGATGCGATAGTATTTGCCCTCTATGGAGAAGCGAGCGGAAGGGATAGAAAGAAAAAGGAGATGCTCCACTGTGACAGGGAGAGCAAGAGTGTGGATACTGTTGTCGAGCTCGACTTCCTGCAGGATGGAAAGGCGTACAATGTAAAGAGGACACTTCACTTTCCGCGCGCCAGAGGAAAAGCGGACGAGTATGGCGACTGCAACGAGAGTGCAGTCCTTTCCATTCCAGGAGCAGATCCGATTGTGGGTGCGACAAAGGTAACAGAGCGCGTCTGCGAGGTAGTCGGCATGAGATGCGAGCAGTTCAGGAAGATAGTCATGCTCGCACAGGGCGAATTCAGGGAGTTCCTTGTCTCCGACAGTGCAAAGAAGAAGGAGATACTCTCAAAGCTCTTCGATACTACGAGGTACCAGAAGCTGCAGGAGCTCCTCTACGGTGCAAGAAAGCGCATTGCCGATTTGCGTGAAGAGAAGAGTGCAGAGCTTGCAAAGCTGATGACTGATATCTTCATTCGTCCAGAACCAGAGGATGAGGAAGATGACCAATTCCTCTACTCGTATACGAATCCGGACCTTGATGCAAATCTTTCTCTCCTGATTTCAAAAGAGGCCGAGAAGCTTTCATGCCTCAGCGCAAGCAGGAACGAAAGCGCCAGCAGGAAGAGTGCGCTGCATGAGGCGAAGGGCCGTGCCGAGAAGGAGAATGCGGAAATTGACGAGCTGTCAGATCTCAGGAAGCGGCTTTCACTGCTCGAGGGCGACAGGGAGAGGATGGAGAAGCGGAGCGAATCCTATGCTCTTCTTGAAAGGGCGTATCACATAGTGAAGCCTGTTCTGGACAGATACGATAATATCGTGCTGCAGCAGCGCGAGAACGAAGGACAGATAGAAAGTCTCGAGGCGTTGCTTGCACGGTGCCTTGATGACGAGAGATCTGCCCTGGCAGATATCGATAATGATGCGTCCAAAGTCGAAAGCATAGCAAGGCTTTCAAGTGAAAGAGAGCGTGCAATGGAGCAGCTTCCCTTCTACGAGGAGCAGGACAGGAAAGGACGGAAGCTCGATACTGCACTCTCTGAAGCGAAGAATGCAGAAGAGAAGCTCGAGTTGTGCAGGAAGAGAAGAAAGAGTGCAGAAGAGAGGATTTCGGTTCTCGAAGAGTTCATAAAGGGACTTGGAGACACAGCCCAGGCCGAGTCGCTTTCCCGCGAGAGAAGGAACAGAGCAGAGACTCTTCACGGACAGGCAGAAAAGCTCAGAGAGGAGGTCGGGGCGATAGAGACTTCCAATGCAGAGCTGCTTAGAGAGGCTGGAGAAATCGAAATGCTCGATCAGAAGGTGAAGGAGAGCGAAGAGAGGAACAGATCTCTCTACAGGGCCTTCATAGCTGGCTATGCCGGCCTGCTTGCAGGTAATCTCAGAAGAAGTATCGAGCAGGAGGGAGAAGCAGAGTGCCCTGTCTGCCACTCGCGCTGTACAGGAGAGCACCTTGCAGTCCTTGCTGAGAGAAGCGAAGATAATCCGACCCAGGAGGAGGTCGAGCTCTCCAAAAAGGAGTGCGAAGAAATCAGCGATGAGCTTGAGAGGAAAAGGCTTGAATACAGTAGCAGGGTCGCAGCTCTGAATGAGAGGAGGAAGAGGGCTCTCGATACTGCAGCAGAGCTCTTCGGCTCCTGCACAACCTGGGATGTCCTTGTCTCTGAAAGCTATCTTGGTGCGAAGGTCGCAGCTCTCGCCAGGATTCTTGAAAGCGAGAGTGCAGCCTATGAAGAGGCCAGGCGCAAAAGTGGATGCAGAACAGAGGCGGAGAGGAAGCTTTCAGAGGAGAGAAAAGGAGTCGCCGAGCTTGACTCGTCTCTTGGGACACTGCAGAGCGAGTACCAGCAGATGAGACTTGCAGTCGAAAGACTCAGAGCAGACCTTGAAGCGATGGAGAAGAGTCTCAGGTACAGAAGCAGAAAGGAGGCAGATGACCAGATCGAGAGGCTCTCGGCTGCAATCACCTCTCTCCAGTCTGAAGTGGATGAGCATCGGGAGAAGCTCAGAAGGACAAGAGAGAGGAAATCCAATCTTGAGGGAGGCCTGGAGAGATCAAAAGGCCTGAAGGCCAAGCTGGAAAGAGACGCAGCAGAGCAGGAAGGTGCTCTTGGAGCTGCTCTTTCAAGAGCAGGCATTCCTTCTCTCGAGGAGGCGAGAGGAGTCATTGGAAAGCTGGATCCCTCCTCTGCAGAGGACATTCTTTCTTCGATGCATGGAGAGATCGTCAAATACAGGCAGGAGTGCAGCAGTACTGAAGAACGCATAGCTCAGCTTGAAGAGAAGACAAGAGGAAGAGAGAGAGTAGACCTCAATGCGATTGATGCAAGGATCTCAAAGCTGGATTGCGAGATAGAGGAGCTTGACAGAAGAAGAGTAGAGCTTTCGCATATGAATGAGAATCACAAGGAGGTCCTTGCTCAGGAGAGAAGCATAGGAAAGCTGCTCGAGAGTACTGAAAGGGTCTGGAAGAGCATCGACCGCATCGGCAGTGCCTCCTTAGGCTACTCTGCCTCTGCCGATGGCAGGATAGCCTTCGACAGCTATGTGCTGGGTCAGGTCTTCGAGCAGATACTCGAGATGGCCAATGCCCACCTCGATGAGATGAGCGGTGGACTCTATCAGATGGAGCACAGGCAGGATGCGGACAGGAAGAATGCCTCTGCAGGCCTCGATATCATGATCCGGGACAATGGCTCTGGAAAGCTCAGGGAGGTGGGAACACTTTCTGGAGGAGAGAGCTTCGTGACCTCTCTTTCCCTCGCTCTCGGTCTATCCGATGTCATACAGAACAGCAGTGGAGGAAAGTCTCTTGACGCACTCTTCGTCGACGAGGGCTTCGGAAGCCTCGATGACCAGTACCTGGACAAGGCGCTTTTGGTCCTCAACTCCCTCACAGGTGGAAGCCGTCTTGTCGGTGTCATCTCCCACGTCCACAGTCTGGATGAGAGCATAGCGCAGAAGATAAGGGTATACAGCACCGGAGAGGGAAGCCGTGTCGAGATCGTTATGTAGAGAGTTTCCTCAGAATCGGTATTCAATGTCCAGCCTTTTTGGATATAGGATAGGTGCATGGAAAAAGGAAAAGAGAAGAGAGTGAAGTCTGCAGTAGGTGTACTTTTCATGCTTTCTGCACTCCTTTCCCTCCCAGGAAGGATGGAAAGCGATATCGCATGCCTTCTGATACTGCTTGCTGCAGTTTCGATTCTCATCTTCTTTTTCATCCTCGATCCAGCAGCTGACAGAGAGGAGAATGATACCTTTGCCTTTGTCCTGCTTTTCGTCACGATGGCACTCGCGCTCGAGTTTGTACTGAAGGCCTTCGGTATCCTTCTTTCTCTCCAGGTCTTCAGGTGCCTTGTGCTGCTTTCCATCTCGCTTGGCTGCCTCCTATCTGCCTTCATATCATCAAGGAGCTGAAGCGCAGCTTAGGTAAGGATGAGAGCTTGTAAAAAAGCCCTCTGTGAGTCTCTTTTCCAATCTGCAGGGAATACATGCAGAATGCTTTTCGTAATATAAATGAATCGTGGGCACTCTATATAGCTACGATATCTATGCACTCGATGAACACTCGCTCTTCTTCCGATACAGAAGCGTGAGGGCCTCCTCGTTCGTCTCTGCATTCTACCATATGATGCTGAAGAATCTGATTCTCCAGGATAGGAGAGTCTCGCTGTACTGCATGCGCCCGCACTCTGGAGACCTGCAGCTCATGGGAGTATACGATGGGATTTCCGTGATGCATCAGAATGGAGAGACCCATTCAAGGGTCCTGGATCTTTCCAATGGAGAGAGGTACGAGCTTGGAGAGGAGGGCTTTACGCGCGTTCTCTGAAAGCTCTCCTTCCTGAGACATAGACCTCTTTGATTCCGATATCCTCATCGAAGATGAGCAGGTCGGCGGCCTTTCCTGCTTCCAGCGAGCCTGTGAGGCTGTCGATGCCCATGAACCTTGCAGGGTTGAAGCTTGCCATTCTGATAGCCTCTGAAAGAGACAGCCCCGCCTTGTCCCGCATTGTTCTCACAGCTCTGTCCATCGTGCAGATGCTGCCTGCAAAGCAGCTCCTGTCAGGCAGCTTCGCGATCCCATCCTCTATTATCACCTTGGTCCCGGTATCCCTTGCTCCGAGTATGGATGGTCCTTCGCCCATTCCAGCTCCCCTCATGCTGTCTGTTATGAGGCAGATATGGTCGTGGTCCTTCAGCTTGAGAATCATCCTGAGAAGCTCGGGAGGCAGATGGATGCCATCGGAAATGAGCTCTATGCTCATTCCATCTAAGAGGTATCCGGCCTCGACTGCACCGAGAATCCTGAAGCCGCCTCTTCGTGTGATCGTGGACATGCCGGAGTAGAAGTGCGTCAGGTGCCTGACTCCCTCATCGTAGGCCCTCTCTATCTCCTCGTATGTTGCCGCTGTGTGTCCCGCTGCTGCCATTATGCCGCGCCTGGAAAGCTCCTGGGCAAGTGAGAGTGCACCCTCGAGCTCGGGTGCAAAGGAGACTCTTGCTATTATTCCATCTCCCTTCTCGAGCAGGGGAAGGTAGTTCTCTGGAAGTGGAAGCTTGATGTACTCATCGCTCTGCGCTCCCTTCTCGAGAGGATTGAGGAAGGGACCCTCGAGATGGAGGCCCGGCATGTGGGGAAGAGCCTCACTGCACTCGAGTGCCCTTCTGAAGCAGTCGAATGTTCTGAAGAGGTCCTCGTCGCTCGATGTCATCGTAGTAGGGTAGTAGGTGGTAGTGCCGTGCTGAAGGTGCGCTCTTGCTGCAAGTATTATGTCCTCTGCATCCCCGTCCATGATGTCGTGGTCTCCGCCTCCGTGGCTGTGGATGTCTATGAAGCCTGGAGAGAGGTAGAGGCCTCTGCAGTCTATGACCTCCTCGCATTCGTTCTTTGGAATATTCTTTCCCACCCTCTCGATGATCCCAGCTTCCACTCTGAGTGAGCCATCTTCCAGCACTCCATCCTTCAGGATCAGCCTTGCATTCTGAAACAGCATCCTATCCCTCCCCCTGATAGTTTATACGAGAATGCAGGCCAATCAAAGGAATT
>LVBC01000082.1 GCA_001604265.1 Spirochaetales bacterium Spiro_01 | reverse complement strand
GATTCGCACCTGAGATGGCCTGAAGCCATCAGTACCAGTCGTGCTTCTCTCCTCTGTCGAGTTTTTCGATCATCTCCATTTCAGCCTCGGTCAATTCGAAGTCGAAGAGATCGAGGTTCTCCTTTATGTGCTCCGGGTTGCTCGAGCCAGGGATGACTACAATTCCTCGCTGAAGATCCCAGCGGAGAATTGTCTGTGCAGAGGAGACACCATGACTTCTGGCAATTCTTCTTATCGTCTCATCACCAAGCAGCTTGCCTGTATACCCTCTTCCTCCTAGTGGATACCAGCACTGCACGACAATTCCCTTCTCCTGGATGAAGGGAACCACATCCCTCTCCTGGTAGTATGGGTGGATTTCATTCTGGACGAGTGCTGGTGCGATCCTGACCTGGGGCAGGAACTCTTCAAGCTCCCTGACATAGAAGTTCGAAAGCCCAAGCGAGTGGATCCTTCCCTCGTCCACATACCTCTCCATCGCCCTATAGGCCTTGACATCGCCCCTTCCCGGGTGATGCAGGAGCAGCATGTCGATGTAGCCGATATCCAGCTTCTCGAGCGCCATCTCGATAGCAGCTTCAGGCCTGTCGAACTGGCTTGGATATATCTTCGTGATGACAAAGATATCCTCCCTTGGAATGCCGAACCTCTCCATTGCCATGCGCACTCCCTCTCCGACTGCCCTCTCGTTTCCATACATGTAGGCTGTATCTATGAGCCTTCCCCCATTTTCAAGCAGGGATACGACCGAGTTCACACAGCTATCGTGATCGAGGGCATAGGTTCCAAGTCCCATTATCGGCATCCTGTAGCCACTGTTCAGAAGAACTGTTCTGCTGTCGAAGTCGAACTGGCCGACCTTCTCCTCTGCTTCGAGGCCGATCGAATCAAGCCAGCTTTCCATCTCGGCTCTGGATGCACCTCTTGCAAAGCGCCTGCTCTCAAGCCAGGAGACGTCGGATGGCAGATGCCGGCGAAGACTTGCTGCACTCGAGCCAAGAGGACTTGAATGAGATGTGCAGAAGCTGACGAGCGTCTTTCCGCTGAAGTCATAGCTTTCAAGGAAGGTGCTGATGATCCTCGGAGCCTGGCCATGCCAGATCGGATGTGCGATCACGACAGTGTCGTACTTCGACATATCCTCGACTCGGCCCCGTATCCTGGGCCTTGCTGCTGCATCCCTCTGCTCCCTGTCCGCTCTGCAGTCCGTATAGTATGCAAGGTCGGCTTCTGTATAGGGCACCTCCGGTTCTATCTCATAGAGGTCTGCATCGAGAATATCGGCAGCATACTCTGCCAGGGTCTCTGTCGTTCCTGTTGCAGAGAAGTATGCAACGAGGATGCGAGAGCTGGCCTTTTGCCTATACAAGCCTCCAGCATACAGCGTGCACATTGAAATGAGTGCAATCATGAGAAGTGCCGATAAACCCTTTCTCTTCATGGCCTCTCCCTACAGCCTTGCAGAGAAGTCCGCAAGTACTTCGGATATCTTTATCTGCTGAGGACAGACCTGTTCACAGCTTCTGCACTGCAGGCAGGCCTGTGGTCGCTTCTCCTCTGGAAGTGCAGCAAGTGCCATCGGAGCGATGAAGCCGCCTCCTGTATAGACATGCTCGTTGTAGAGGGAAATCAGCTCTGGGATATCCAGTCCCTGTGGACAGTGACTTACACAGTAGTGGCAGGCTGTACAGGGAACCGTGCCGACCGAGAGCATCCTCTGTGCTACATCGAGAAGAGTCTTCATCTCCTCATCATCGAGCCTTCTGTCCTCACGGAAGGTTTCGAGGTTCTTCTCGAGCTGCTCCATGTTGGACATTCCAGAGAGGATCATAGTGACAGCTGGGATGCTCAAAAGGAAGCGGAAGGCCCAGGCCGGAATCTCCTCGTCAGGGCGTAATGCCTTCAGCCTTGCCTCGTGCTCAGGGGCAAGAGAAGCAAGCTTGCCGCCACGAAGCGGCTCCATTACCCATACTGGAATGCCGTAGCCCTCCAGCAGCTCGACCTTCTCTCTTCCACTCTGGAATGTCCAGTCAAGATAGTTCAGCTGCAGCTGGCAGAACTCCATGTCCTTTCCATATGCAGAGAGAAAGCGCTGAAGCACGCTCATGCTTCCATGGCATGAAAAGCCAAGATGCCTGATCCTGCCGTTTCTCTTCTGCTTCATCAGATAGCTGTAGATTCCATACTTCTCATCATCGAGATAGGCATCGATGTTCATCTCGCAGACATTGTGGAAGAGGTAGAAATCGAAGTACTCGAGACCGAGCTTCTCGAGCTGCCTCTCGAAAATCTCCTCTACCCTGTTCCAGTTCGAGGGATCATATCCAGGGAACTTCGTTGCCACATAGAAGCTCTCGCGAGGGTATCGTGCAAGCGCCTTTCCCATCACAAGCTCGGAGTTCTCTCCATGATAGCCCCAGGCTGTGTCGTAGTAGTTGATGCCGCTCTTCATGGCGATATCGACCATATCCAGTGCACTTTTTTCGTCGATACGACTGTCATCCTTGTCGATGACAGGCAATCTCATTGCTCCGAATCCGAGTGCCGATAGCTTGATTCCATTGAAATCTCTGTAGATCATATGCTGTGACTCCTTTCAATTCATCCGTTTTTCCTGTGCGTGGATCAGATAATCCATGCAGTCGACCTTGCGCTGTATCGCATGCATCCTCTCGAGCAGGCTGCAGCGCTCCTTCCTCATCTGGCGCAGCATCTCTCTGAAGTTTCCACTCTCATAGAGACTCGAGATGAGTGCACTTGCCTTTTCAGTGCAGCCTGCATCCAGAAGACCCCGCTTCAGATGTTCCAGTTCTTCCATTCGGAAAAATCTCCCTATATTTACTCTCTATATAGCACGATTGGATATTTCTTCGCTAATGGTTATAATGAATATCATGATATTCCTTTTTAGAATATCATAGAGGAGTCCTACAGATGGAGATAAGGACACTGAGATACTTTCTTGCAGTAGCGCGGGAAGAGAACATGACAAGGGCCGCAGAGCTTCTGCACGTCAGTCAGCCGACCCTTTCAAAGACGCTGAAGGCGCTTGAGGACGAGCTTGGGAAGAAGCTCTTCGAAAGGCACAGCTTCAGTATCTCGCTCACAGAGGAGGGCACGCTGCTGCGAGATCGCGCAACCGATCTCATCACCATGGCAGACAAGATAGAGAAGGAGTTCCTGTCGCTGGATGACATCACAGGAGGAGATATCTACTTCGGTCTCGCCGAATCCTGGCAGATCCGCACCCTTGCTCGGGAGCTTCGCTTTCTGAAGGAGCAGTATCCGGGTCTCAGATACCATATCACCAGTGGAGACACGGAGCAGGTCACAGAAAAGCTGGACAAGGGGCTTCTGGACTTTGCAGTTGTCTGCGACAGGCCGAATGAGAAGAAGTACGAATCGATAGTCTTTCCAGAGGGCGATATCTGGGGTGTGATCCTTCCATCCGATGCACCACTGGCCAGTAAGGCCGTCATAACGATAGACGAGCTTGTCAAAGTACCGCTCTTCACATCCCAGCAGGGGTGGGATGGAGATATAAGGGAGTGGGCAGGAGAGCGCTTTGACGAGCTTCATCTCGAGGGCTCCTTCCGTCTTGCATACAATGCTTCCCTGTTCGTCCGTGAAGGCCTGGGCTATCAATTGGCCCTATCCAACCTGGTCGATGTATCAGAGGGCAGTGGGCTTTCATTCCGCCCTCTTTCTCCGAAGCTCGAGACGAAGCTCTATATGATCTGGAATCGGTATCAGACCTTCACTCCGATTGCAGAAAAGTTCCTTTCACAGGTGAAAAGGAGTTTCAAGAAAACAACTGCAGGTCCTTCGGACAGGCAGGAGTGAAGGCGCAGCTTCAATCTCTCTCCTCGTCCTTGATCCTTCTGATCTCCTTCAGCACGAGCTTTATATCTACAGGCTTTGCAATATGACCATTCATGCCAGCTGCCAGGCACTCGGAGACATTCTCCGAGAAGGCGTCAGCTGTCATGGCTATGATAGGGATGGCCGAAGCCCAGCAATCCGGCAGTGCCCTGATCGCCTTTGTTGCCTCAATGCCATTCATCACAGGCATCTGGATATCCATGAAGACAAGATTGAAGTCGCCCTTCTTCGAATTCTGCAGCCTCTCGACTGCGATCTTTCCATTCTCTGCCCTCTCGGACTCGACTCCGTGCATCGAAAGCAGCATCGAGATGATCTCCCAGTTGATGTCGTTGTCCTCCACTACCAGAATGCGCATGCCTGTGATCAGTGAATCGTCATCCTCCTCTGCATGCACCTTCTCGTTTCCAAGCAGTTCGCTGAGCTTGTAGTAGAGAGTCGACCTGAAGAGTGGCTTGCTTATGAAGCCATCGATGCCGACCGCCTTGGCAGAATCCTCAAGATCCGACCAGTCGTATGCAGAGACAAGCACGATAGGAATCCCAGCTCCCACTCTTGCCCTGATCTGGCGAGCGACCTCTATTCCATCGATATCGGGCATCTTCCAGTCAAGTATCACTACCTGGTAGCCATTATCCGAAGTGGCCTTTTCAAGCGCTTCGGTACCGGTTCTGGCTGTATCCACATCTGCACCGATCGATGAAAGAGTATCCTTTGCAGTCTCGAGCAGGATATCATCATCGTCTGCAAGGAGCACCTTGACAGAAGGAAGCACCATATCTTCCGTCTTCCTCTCGGAGATAGGAAGCTCCAGTCTCACTGTGAAGATGGTTCCCTTTCCGACCTCGCTCTGGCACTCAATGGTACCATTCATCAGATCGACCATCTTCTTGGTTATTGTAAGGCCGAGACCGGTTCCCTGAATACTGTTCACACGGCTGTCGGTCTGCCTGGAGAACGGCTGGTACATGTGGGTCATGAACTCGGGACTCATTCCCATTCCTGTATCTGAGACTACATATGTCAGGATAACTGTATTCTCTGAATTTCCAGCCTCCTCCTTCAGATCGACACAGACCTTGCCACCCGGCTCTGTGTACTTGATCGCATTAGAAAGCAGGTTCACAAAGATCTGGTTGATCCTTAGCTGGTCAGCGTAGAGGTATTCGTGCTCGAATCGGTTGATCCTGAAGTTGAAGTCGATGTTCTTCTCCTTGACCATCGGATGGGATATGTTGACCAGATTCTCTGCACACTCGACGACCGAGAACGACACTGGGCTCAGATTGAGATTTCCACTTTCGACCTTAGAGATATCCAGGATGTCGTTGATCAGCGTCAGAAGATGGTTGCTTGCCAGATTTATCTTTCTCAGATTCTCTCTCACCGTGGAGGTGTCCTCGATGTTCTTGCCTGCGATCAGCGTCAATCCTATGATCGCATTCATCGGAGTACGGATATCGTGGGACATCGTTGAAAGAAACTCTGTCTTTGCCCTGTTCGCACGGTCTGCTTCTGCAATTGCACTCTTCAGCTGATGGTTGAAGCTCTTCATAAAAAGCAGGTTGAAGAGCATGAGGAGAAGCAGTCCGACAGTCACGATTCCGACGATGGTCCAGTTCGTTACAAGGTGTCCAAGCTCATCGAGAGGTATCATGGAAAGGATGACCCAGTCGTGCGTGGAGTTGATTCTCGAGTGGGCCACTACCCTCTTTCGACCAGTGGAGTCGAGAAGCTCGATGACTCCGGAGCCGCCAGCGACATTCTCCCTCAGCTTCTCAAGCTCTCCTCCTTGAACGCTGTTGTAGGAGCTGTAGAACTCGAAGAAGTTGGAGTCCTTGAAGGAGGAATCCTTGATTATGTAGTTTCCAGAGGTGTCGATCAGGGCGATCTCGGCATCCTTGTACTGCTCCATCGGGAAGGTCCACTTGCTTCCAACGTAGGACATCGGAAGTATTCTGAGCAGTATCGCGGAGATATTGCCCTTGAGCCTTACTGGGCAGCAGAAGGCGATCGACTGGACTCCATTTGTCGGGTTGGTGTAGATTCGCGTTACGTTGACAGCACTCTGCTTCATGAAGATTTCGTTGAAGCTGTCATCGTACAGTGAGACATTCTCGTAGGATACTGTGTAGTCACCCACAGTCTGAGGGCGTGCAGTTGTGGAGAGTCCGGCCAGGTTCTCGCTGTCCGTAAAGAGAATGTGGGCCATGATCTGAGGCGATGTGATCGCAGAGCGCACGAAGGAGAGTGCCTCCTCTGCAGTCATCTCATTTGCACTGATGTAGTTTGCCCAGCTGTTGCAGACCTGCTGCTCTCCGACGACGTAGTTCGTGGTCACACTCTCCATGGCCGCATTCATATTCGAGAATGAAGCTATCTGGGAAGCCAGAATCCTCTTCT
Organism: Spirochaetales bacterium Spiro_01; assembly: GCA_001604265.1. Taxonomy (GTDB): domain Bacteria; phylum Spirochaetota; class Spirochaetia; order Sphaerochaetales; family Sphaerochaetaceae; genus Bullifex. The sequence goes on along the minus strand of LVBC01000082.1, from coordinate 2,703 downwards.
GCTCCTGGCTTACATAAACAGTAACGAGGAACAGAATGATCGATACGATCACCGCATTGCCAATGACCATCAGTCTTTTTCTCATAGCAAATACCCTGATTCACACATATTGTCACCCGAGACCTGGAGCCTGAGTCGACTATTCGTAACTGCAGACATGAACAGATGAACTCTCCTTTTCAGAGCAGCGCAGCAGGCTGCAAATATCATGCCTGAAGAAAAAGTATACCACAAAAACCATCCTTTCACAGTCAATACAGGGCAATTCGACCCTCTATCGAACTGCCCATAAACCTCTCCTATACGTGGATGAGGTTCTCAAGTGTCTCAAAGAGCGACTGAGGCTCTACAGGCTTTGACAGGTGGGCATTCAGTCCCGCCTGCATGCTGCGCTGCACATCCTCATCGAATGCGTTTGCAGTCAGTGCTATGATGGGCACACTCCTGGCATCGGGCCTGTCGAGTGCTCTGATTGCCCTTGTCGCTTCGAGTCCATCCATGACAGGCATTCGCATATCCATCAATATCGCATCGAAGTAGCCGATCTCGCTTTCGGAGAACTTCTTCACTGCAAGCTCGCCATTCTCTGCCAGAACGACCTCTATTTCGCGCATCGAAAGCACCATCATCATGATCTCTGCGTTGACTGGCATATCCTCTGCCAGGAGTATCCTTCTTCCTCTCAGGTCGGCTGTCTTCCTCTCGAGCTTCACATTCTTTCTCTTGAAGGCCTCTCGGAACTCGTCCATCACTGTACCGGCAAAGAGCGGCTTCGAAACGAAGGTATCGACGCCGGCAGATCTCGCCTCGTCGACGATCTCCTCCCAGCTGTAGGATGTCATTATTATGATCGGAATCTCGTCTCCGACGGCCGCCCTTATCTGTCTGGTCGTTTCCACGCCATCGATATCAGGCATCTTCCAGTCGACGAGAAGGAGTGTATATGGCTCACGGCGTGCATGCCTGAGCTTGACCATCTCGACTCCCTCGTGCCCTGTGAGGGCCTTCTCGCAGGAAATGCCAAGCTGGCCGAGAATGATCTGGGCATGCTCGCATGCGATCGGATCGTCATCGATGACAAGCACGCACATCTCATGCGGCTGAGGAACTCCTTCACTCCTGTTGGCGCCATCGAGAGCGCTGCGCTCCGATTCGAGCAGTGTCACTGTCACAGTGAAGGTGGTGCCCTTTCCCTTCTCGCTCTCGACCTCGATGTTGCCGTTCATCAGCTCGACGATGCTCTTCGTGATCGGCATTCCAAGTCCTGTGCTTCCATACTTGCTGGTCGAGGAGGAGTCCTCAAGTGAGAATGGATCGAAGAGCTTCGGCAGGAACTCCCTGCTCATTCCTATTCCGGTATCCCTGACTGTGAATCGCAGTGTGGACTTTCCGTCGAAGCGGGACACCTCCTCTATGATGAATGAGACTGACCCTCCCTCGGGAGTGAACTTGACTGCATTGCCCAGGACATTGATAAGCGCCTGTTTCAGCTTCACAGCGTCTCCGATGTAATAGTCGTCGACATGACCCCTGATATTGCAATTGTAGGTCAGCCCCTTGTCCCGGCACTGGCCGTTTATCATCGTGTTCACCTGTTCCATGACCTTGGCAAAGGAGAACTCCTCCTTCTTGATGACCATGCGTCCGGATTCTATTCGGGACATATCCAGAATATCGTTGATGATTCCAAGCAGATGATGGGCAGAGGAGTCGATCTTTGCCAGATACTCCTTGACCTTCTCGCTTGCTGTAGGCTCATTCATGGCGATATTGTTCAGACCGATGATGGCATTCATCGGAGTACGGACCTCATGGCTCATGTTGGACAGGAAGGCGGTCTTGGCCTTGTTCGCTTCCTCGGCTGCGGCAAGAGCATCCTTCAGAGCATGGTTTCGGGCCATCGTCTCCCTCATTTCCGCATCTATGACAGTGAAACCGACACCTACAGCGTGCACGATGTGGTCATCCCTGTCGCTCGGATGACGGACACCTGCCATACGGAGCATCTCGTAGTAATCTGTGCCATTTCGGTTTGCAAGATAGCGATAGGCCATGATGTTCTCATTTGCAAGCACAGCGCGGACATTATCAGGTTCGATGAAGTGCATGAAGCCCTCCTGGAACTCCGGATCGACATGCTTTGCACAGTATTCGCTGAAGGTCTCATGGTATGCAAAGTGAACCCCCTCACGTACTTGCTCAGGATCGTTCGGATCTGCCCTGTAGCAGACAGCATCATTGGCATCGATATCGACATGGTAGACACTTCGATAGTCGGAGGCCATTGCAGTTATCATGCTGTCCAGCTCCTTCTGTCGCTGCTCCTGCTGTATCAGCTGTTCCTGAAGCGCAAGCTTCTCTTCAAGCTCCTGCTGCTTTGCATGTGCTTCTGCCTCTGCAGTCTTGAAGCGGGTCATTTCAGTGATATCGACGCACATTCCAAGGATACAGAGTCTTCCAGAGAGATCACGGAACTTCAGCTTCGTGGTCTGCAGATTGCGCATGGAAGTACCTTTGCCATCCGGTACATCCTCGAAGAAGACGTAGGCATCCTCCATCTCGATTGCCATGGTGTCGCCTTTGGCAAAGTGGTCTGCTGTCTTCCTATCGAACAGCATATAGTCCGTAAGACCGATCACCTCTTCAGGAGATTTCTTTCCCGCATACTCTGCAAAGGCCTGATTGCAGGCCAGGTACTTTCTG
>LVBC01000081.1 GCA_001604265.1 Spirochaetales bacterium Spiro_01 | reverse complement strand
CATGATGTAATTTCATGATATGAGAGGATTTCCAATCGGGATAGATTAAAGAAATTTACATTTGGAGTGTAATTTTTTTTCTACCTTACACGGTACTGGGCAGGGGCCAGACCATACCTTTTTCTGAAGGCAGTTATGAAGTATCCAACATCCCTGTATCCCACCTCCTGAGAGATTGCAGCAACAGATTTGTCAGTACTCACAAGCAGCTCTTTGGCCTTCCTCAACCTGACATCGATAAGCATCTTCATGAATGTCTTGCCACAGCTTTTGGATATCAGGCGGGAAAGATAGGTCGGGTTGTAGCCCATCTTCTCGGAAAGGTCCAGAAGAGAGATATCCTCGCTATAGTGGTCATTCAGATATGCCTTGACTGTCCTGTCTATATCATCCTGCAGGGACCTGTCCCTGTCATCGATGGAGACCTTCAGCTTGATGAGATTCTCCAGGAAGGAGCTTTCTGTAACGACCTCGGCGACCTTTATTCCATCGGGTTTCACATGGACCAGATAGAGGATGCCGACCCAGCAGGATTGCACCATCGATGCCATCTCTGAAGAATCTCTGCTGTTCTCTCTGCAGTAGGAAAGGAAGCTTTCTGCCCTGTGCTCAAGAATACAAGGATCTGTAGATGCGAGCGAAAGAAATATCTCTATCCTGTACTTCTCCATCGAAATCTCGTTCTCTGGTGGATTCTCCTGAATCGAGATCGCTCCCCTTTTAGCGGAGATCTGCAACTGCAGCTGATTCACGGCAGATTCCTTCAGGACGCTGATGGTATTCATCGATACTGTGAAGGAACTGATGACTGCAGAAAAGGAGACATCGTAGCGTTCTTTCATGTCCTCCTGTGCGTTTTCCAGCCGGAGGCGAAGATCCTTCTGGAAATCGCTGATTTCCGAAGTGCGCGGAAACATCCAGACGAATACATAGTACCAGTATTCTCGAAATGAGATGCTCGCATTCAGCTTGTTCTGCAATTCCCTTTCAAGGACATAGGAATCCAGAGCACTGTCATTGTCTGGAGAGACAAGGCAGAGCATATAGAAATGCTCCGGATCCTCCGAATCCAGCTCCTCTACATCATAATCGCGAAGCAGAGCAGTCAGTCTGTGCTTCTGGACAATCGGGATCATCGATCTGACTCTGTCCTCAAGCACATCGATGTTCTTCTTCTCCTTCAGGCGCGCAACAGCTCTGTTCAGGGCCTCCTTCAGCGCCGCAAAGCCGACAGGCTTCACCAGATAGTCTACTACTTCATTCTTCAGGGCCTCTCTGGCATAGGTGAAATCCGTATAGCCGGTAAGGACGAGCACCACTATATTCTCATTGAGTTCAAGAATCTTCCTCGAGAACTCGAGGCCATCGATTCCGGGCATCCTGATATCGGTAATGACAATATCCGGAGAAAGTGAGCACACCTGCTCCCAGGCCTCCAGCCCATCACTTGCTGTACCGATTATCGAACAATCGAGCTCCTGCCAGGGGAATTTCTTCATTCCCTGGATCACAACAGGTTCATCATCTACCAATAGAATCCGATACATGCCTCTCTTCCTTCCTGATTCTCAACCTGACTTCTGTTCCTTCACCGACAACGGAAGCAACCGTGATTCCATACTCCTTGCCATAGATCAGCTGCAGTCTTCTATGAACGTTCATAAGAGCCTGGAACTCCCTGTCCTGCTTCTCTTCGAACAGGCCGGAAATAGTACTCTCCTTCATTCCAACGCCATCATCCTTTACCACAAAGAGGATATCATCACCATCAAGTACTCCGGATACAGATATCGAGCCCCCCCCTCTTTTGGGCTCGAGACCATGTACATATGCATTCTCGACTACTGGCTGCAATACCAGAGAGGGCATCATGAAATTCATGATCTCCTCCTCCACCTCAATATCTACAGAGACCCTGTCGCCATATCGCATCTTCTGTATGTATACATAGTCCTTCAGGTGGTCGATCTCCTCTCTCAGCGTCACGAACGCCTTGCTCTGATCGATGCTCGCATGGAACAGATTCCCAAGCGACATGCACATATTGGCAATTTCCATGTTGTCTGCAATCTGCGCCTTCCAGTACATCGCATTCAATGTATTGTACAGAAAGTGCGGATTGATCTGGGCCCTGAGCATTTTCAGTTCCATCTGGTTCCTCAACAGCTGCAGGGTGTATTCAGAGTCGATCAGCTGGTTGAACTCCTTGACCATGTGGTTGAAATTGCTCGAAAGCGAGTTGAAGTCCGGGTTCTCGAAAGGCGCAAGCTCTATGCTCCTATCCCCTTGGGCAAAACGGGACATTGCCCATACGACCCTATCGATTCTGTGCGAGAAGAAACGGGACATTGCCAATGAGACAAAGAAGACAAGAACTATGAGTATGATGAGGGAGAGAAGGACAGAAGTACTGAGACTCCATATATCCTTCAGGGCCTCTCCTGCTGTTATGAGACCTACTACATACCAGCCGGTAACAGAGGACTTCTCGGCAAAAAGATAGTATCTTGTACCATCAATGACTATTTCACCCTTTGTGGAGTCTCTTTCCAGAGAGTTCAGCACCTCCGAATCTATCGTTTCCGATCCGGCCATCACCCGCCCTTCCTCATCGACAAGAAAAATTGTTCCCCTGTTGTTGAACTCTATGTCCTTCCAGAGATTGGAGAATATTTCCGGATATATGCAGATTTCCAGATAGCCGATGCTTCTGAACATCCTGGTACTTTCGATCACTCTGATCAGGCGGATCAGATTGCTCTTCGAATCTCTGGTCCAGACTATTTTCCGATGGACTCCATTCGTTGCCTCGGCCATGAAATCGGATTCCAGGCCCGGGATGCCCACTGGGAACTTGACTACATTGGAATGATTGTCGTACAGGATGATATTCCTCATCGTCTTTCCGTTGAAGAAGTTCGCGATATTCTGTTCCAGTGCATAGAGCTCGGCCTTTGAAGGAGTAACATTGTTCTGCAGCTCTATAAGATAATTCTGGACCATCCCATTGAAAGAAAGGGAGGTCGAGATGGAAACATACTGTGTCGCAATAAGATCGACACTGCTTGCTACCTGCCTGATTGCCGAAGAGGTATCGGCCAGTGCTCTCCTCTGCATTGGAGCAAAGACCAGATTGAAGCAGATGACAAGGAAAATCATCACAGGGATGACAGAGAACAAGAGGAAAAGCATCAATTCCTGAACAAAGAATCTCTGTCTTTTGAAGCCATGAATAAGTCTGGAAAGGATCATTTCCTGTCATCCCTGGGCAAAAGGAATCCGATCATGCAAGATATGGAAGGAAACCTTCGTGCACAAGACCGTTGCTGCAGAACATATCCGGATTTCCAATTCGATATTCGGAGCCATCGAATCTGGTGTATTTTCCTCCAGCCTCGTCAAGAAGAAGATTACCAACAGCAACATCCCAGGGATGGATTCCCTTCTCGAAATATGCATCGAACTTGCCATCTGCGACCATCGCCATCTGTCTGGCAGCGGTTCCGATGATTCTGACATTCATCGTATCCTGTATCAGCTTCTGAAGGTGTCTGCACTGCTCTTCTCTCCATTCGAGATTGACTACAGGAATGCCTGTTGTGTAGAAGGCCTGCTTCATCTCACTCACCTCCGAGACGTGCATGCGCTTTCCATTTCTGAAGGCTCCAGAGCCCTTCTCTGCAACGAAAAGGTCATTCTCGATCGGACAGTATGTAACACCCGCAACAGTCTCCCCATTGTGGAAAAGGCCTAGAGAAACAGAAAAGGAGGAGAGCGTTCTTATGAAGTTGATCGTTCCATCGAGAGGATCAGCTATCCAGTAGTACTCATCCGGATTGCTGTAGATCTCCCTTGAAACATCGTCATCTGTTTTTCCCTGCTCCTCTCCGATGAAAAGATGTCCAGGGAAATGCTTTTTCAGTTCATCCTGGATATAGGCCTGGGACTGGAGGTCGACATTGGTGACGAAGTCGTATCGCAAGCCCTTCGAGTGAACATTAAGAGACTCCTTCATGAGCTTTCTGATCAGGGCACCGGCACCTAGTGCAATTTCCTGTGCAATTTCAACATACATAGCGACCTCCAGAGTATTCTCAGATTGTCAGAATATTAACATGTTTATTTGCCATCACCAACAAAATTTGCATAATGTTCATGACAAAAATCCTTTTACCGAAAAGATTTACATTGGAAAGTAAAAAATTTTAAACTGTTTCTGCCAATAAAAAAAGTTGTCCACTCTTCCTTTCAGAAGAACAGACAACCTTCAATTTCCATGAGAACGATCAGACAGTAATGTAGCCGAGCATTCCGGAGATCCTGCTTGCAGTCTCCTTCAATCGAGGTATCATTCCCTCGATCTCCTCCTCGCTCATGTTGGCATCCAGGGCACTTGCGCTGATTCCGGCAACTATCTCTCCAGCCTTGTTCCTGATAGGAACCGCAGAGCAGTTGTCTCCGAAGATGAACTCGTTCCTGTCTCTGCCGACACCCTCTTCCCTTACTCTTGCAAGCTCCTTCTTGATCTCGTCAGGGTCTACGATCGTGTGCGCAGTGTAGGCCTTGAGTCCCTTCTCCTTTATAAGCCTGTCCAGCTCCTCCTCGGAAAGCTCGCAGCAGAGTACCTTTCCAAGACCCGAGCAGTGGAATGGTATCTGCTTTCCAGGAGTGAAGTAGGTCCTTGGAAGCGAAAGCCCCTCGATTCTCTCGATGATGAGGATATCGTCTCCATTCTTCATTCCAAGGTTCACATTGGCCTTCTGGAAGTTGCTCCAAAGAATCTCCATGTATGGCATGGCGAACTTCCTTATTTCCAGGCTCTGGAGTGCGACATTGGAAAGGGAAAGAATCTTCAGTGAAAGGGTATAAAGTCCTGTCCTTTCCTCCTTAACAAGATATCCGGACTTCTGGATGCTTGTAAGAAGACGGAAGGCCATGTTCGTATTGACCTCAAGGACCTCGCAGACATCGGGAATTCCTATGGAACCTCTGGCTGCTGCCAGGTCGAGAATCCTGAATCCTCGTTCGATACCCTTGATATTGTATCTGTCCTGATCGACCACCATTTTGCACCTCCTGTTTGGATTCTATGTCCCGGTAGGAGCGGGACCTCTCTATTACGTTATCGGTGCCGGGTTGTCCACAATGAGATCATTGTAGATACCGAGCTTCTCGGCACATGGCTTCTTGCCCTCTGCAACATCGAGAATCAGGTTATACAGCTGATTTCCGAACTCCTGGATCGTCTTCTCGCCTGTGAGGACATCTCCAGTATCGATATCGAAGAGGTCTGGCCACTGCACCTTGATCTCATGCCTAGTACAGAGCTTGATGACCGGGACCTCCTTGAGGCTGTATGGAGTTCCTCTTCCGGTAGAGAAGACCTGGATCGTGATACCGGATGCGACCTGGGTCGGACCACATACGATATCGGATGCCGGTGTTGCCGCGAAGATCATTCCGCTCCTGGTCGGAAGCTCTGCAGGTCCAATGACCTGTACGATCGGAGAGTTTCCGCTCTTGGCGATGGAGCCACAGGCCTTCTCGACGATATTCGACAGACCGCCCTTCTTGTTACCCGGAGTCGGATTTGCACTTCTGTCCACACTTGCCTTTGCAAGATAGTTGTCGTACCAGGATATCTCCTTCTTGAGCTTCTCTACAGACTCCTCATCCTGACAGCGGTCTGCAATGATATGCACACCGTCCCTGACCTCGGTGACCTCACTGAACATACAGGTAGCGCCACCCTTTGCAAGCAGGTCGAAGGCGTAGCCGATGGATGGATTTGCAGAAAGTCCGGAGAAGGCATCGGAGCCACCGCACTGGGTACCGACACAGAGCTTTGACAGAGGAAGTCTTGTCCTCTTTCTCTGGTTGAGCTTCTTGAGCTTCTTCTCGGCCATCTGGCAGATGGAGTCGACCATTCCAGTAAAGCCCTGGCACTCCTGGAGAACGATGACATTGTCGTCGTTGATCTCATCCGGATCTAGAACCTTGTCCACAGAGAGCTTCTCGCAACCGAGGCTGACGAACATGAGCTCACCACCGAAGTTCGGATTCCTTGCTATATTCCTTACGCTTCTGATCGGAATGACGGCATCGGGGGCTGCAATTGCAACGCCGCAGCCATATGGGTGGATCAGTGCGTCGACATCATCGACATTTGGGTACTTCGGGAGAATCTCCCTCTTTATCTTCTCTGTTGCGTAGCGCAGTACGCCGGCACAGCACTGTACTGTAGTAGAGATTCCGAGGATGTTTCTGGTACCTGCATACTTTCCTGGGCCATTGTCGTAACCCATCCAGGTATTTCTCTCCGGTGTCTCCTCAGGATAGTAGCCCTTCTTGCCGAACTTCAGATCGGCAACCTGAGGTGAAGGTGGCAGCTCGATCATATGCTCATTTATCCAGTTTCCTGGCTGCACATCGACCATCATATAACCAAGTGTTACACCATAGCGGGTAACAGCATCGCCCTTCTTCAGAGGGACCAGAGCGGCCTTGTGCCCCTGAGGAATATCATCGAGAAGAGTGATTCCAAAGCCCTCAAGCTCATCACCCTTTCTTGCTGGCGCAATGACAACAGCAACATTGTCCTTCTCATTAACCTTGATTGCTTTCATTGGACTTCCTCGCACTTTGAAGTTGCTTATCCATTATACAAT
>LVBC01000080.1 GCA_001604265.1 Spirochaetales bacterium Spiro_01 | reverse complement strand
ATTGCAAGATATCTCTCGAATGCAGTCCCTGTTGCGGACTCGAGGGAGTTCGTCACATATACAGGCTATCTCGAAGGGGAGATGGTCTCTGTAACAAGCACAGGCATCGGAGGCGCCTCTGCTGCAATTGCAATGGAGGAGCTTCATATCTGCGGCGCAGACACCTTTGTAAGGATCGGTACCTGTGGCGGCATCAAGCTCGATGTCATAGGCGGGGATGTCGTTATCGCGACCGGAGCTGTGAGGATGGGTGGAGCGAGCAGGGAGTATGCGCCGATCGAGTTTCCTGCAGTTGCGGACTTCGAGGTCACAACCGCTCTGAAGAGGGCAGCCGACAGACTGGACCTGAGGTACCATATCGGCATCGTGCAGTGCAAGGATGCCTACTACGGCCAGCACGAGCCAGAGAAGATGGCAGTCGGCTATGAGCTCAGGAACAAGTGGGAGGCGTGGAAGAAGCTCGGAGTGCTTGCATCCGAGATGGAGTCCGATACTCTCTTCGTCGTTGCATCGAATCTATCTGTGCGCTGTGGAAGCTGCATGCATGTAGTAGGAAACCAGGAGAGGGAAGCGCTTGGAATGGACAATCCGATGCTGCACGATACGGACAGGGCGATAAGGCTGTCGGTGGAGGGTGTCAGGGAGCTTATTCTCAGTGATAGAGAGAGAGCCCTGCAGCAGTAGCCTCTGCGATCACCTCGTCAAGGAGGAGAGGAAGGCTTTCTCCCTCCTCTGCCTCTCTTGCCATATCTATGACGAAGAGCTCAAGGCCGGTCTCTGCATAGTCCTTCTGAAGCTCTCTTGAAGAGTGCAATCCCAGATCCAGCCTGAAGCGCTCCTCGGCCCTTGTCCTTACTATGTCCTCTGTTGTTCCGAAGTAGCTTCTATCGGTCTTCAGGTTGTAGATTCTGTAAACGCCTCGGGCTGTTTTCCCGATGCAGTAGTCATTCATCTCTCCAAACATCTTCGCATTGTCCATATGATCGCACCTGAAAAAAGGTCGTATTTGCACCAATTTTGTATTTTTTGGGATATAATAATATTTTCAGAAAACCAATTACAAGCTAGAATTAACGAGTTGCAAACGGCAAATAATTTTTTAAAGGTGGTTATATATGGAACAACAGATTCAGGATCTGGTAGCTTCTATCCGCAAGGAAGGTATCGATGAGGCCCGAAAGCAGGCCGACGATATCATTGCCAAGGCAAAGGCGGAAGCTGGCAAGATTCTCGAGGATGCCAGGAAGCAGAGCGCAAAGCTCATTGCTGACGCCGAGAGTGAATGTGCCCTCAGGGACCAGAGTGCCAGAGCTGCTCTTTCACAGGCTGCAAGGGATGTTTCTCTCTCTCTGAAGAAGAAGATCGAGGAGCAGTTCGGAAGGATCCTTGCCGCAGATGTGGCCAGGAGCATGGATTCCGCCCTCCTTGCAGGACTTGTCACCAAGGCAGTCGAGGCCGAGGTCAAGGACTCTGTCTTCGAAGTATCTCCTTCAGATGCCGACGCTGTAGCTGCTGCTGTCAAGGGTCAGCTTGCAAAGGAGCTCCAGAACGGTCTTGTGATCAGGGCCAACAGCAGTGTAGAGAGCGGTATCAGGATCACAAGCAGGGATGGAAGTGGCTACGTAGACCTTTCTGCAGAAGAGGTTGCAGGTCTTCTCAGGCCAGCTCTCTCACCTGCACTGAAAGAGATCATTGGTTGATATAGGGTAGAAGATGTCAGAGTACTACTATCTGGTCGCCACTCTACCGATGCTCAGAAGGGACATGAAGGAGTACATGAGCCACAGCGAGTTCCTTTCCATATGCAAGGGAAAGGTAAGCGAGCGTGACTACATCCAGCTCGAGAATGCGACCCTATCTGGGACCGGAACCTGCTCTGGAGCCTTCATGAAGGACTTCACGCACTTCAGGAGCATGGTGGAGAAGGAGCTTGCCTCCCAGAGAGCTGCAAGGCTCCAGTTCCAGGATGCAAGGTACGAGAACAAGGGCGACAGGGAGTCGAGGATCACCGAGAGGGTAAGGAAGGCAGTCTCGGAGGATAATCCACTTGAGGGAGAGAGGATAATCCTCTCGCTCTACTGGGACTATCTCGAAGAGCATGTTGGAAATGGTCACTACTTTGACCTGACATTCCTTCTCAGCTATTCACTGAGACTTCAGATCCTTTCCAGGCTCTCTCTCTTCGACCTTGACAGAGGAAATGCCGAGTTCGAAAGACTCTTCGGCAATTTGAGAACACAGATATTCCAGTAAGGGGATAGAATCATATGGCAAACAACATAGGTCATGTTGTCAGTGTCAACGGCAACATGGTTAACGTAGAGTTCGAGAATGCCATCGCGAAGAACGAGGTCGGCTACATCGTTGTAGGCGATACCCGTCTCAAGAGTGAGGTAATCAGGATCAACAATGGCGTTGCTGCTCTCCAGGTCTATGAGATGACCGATGGCGTTGCAGTCGGCGACAGGGTAGAGTTCTCTGGTGAGCTTCTCTCTGTAGAGCTTGGCCCAGGACTCCTTACACAGATCTACGATGGACTGCAGAACCCTCTTCCAGCATTGGCAGAGCAGTGCGGCTTCTTCTTGCAGAGAGGTGTCTACCTCAATGCAATTCCCGACAGGGATTGGGATTTCACACCAGTCTCCAAGGTCGGTGACACTGTCGTGGCAGGCGACACCATCGGAACAGTACCAGAGGGCGTATTCACACACCAGATAATGGTCCCATTCGACCTTCAGGGCGAGTGGAAGGTCGTTAATATCGTTCCATCCGGCTCCTACAATGTCAGAGCAAATATCTGCACCATTGAAAACGAGAAGGGTGCCAGGAAGGAGCTTACGATGGTATTCACCTGGCCTGTAAAGAAGGCCATCGAATGCTATGAGGAGAGACTCAGACCTACAGAGCCGATGGTGACCAAGGTAAGGATCATCGATACCTTCCTCCCGGTTGCAAAGGGCGGTACCTTCTGTACTCCTGGCCCATTCGGCGCAGGAAAGACAGTCCTCCAGCACATGGAGTCCAAGAACTCCGATGTCGATATCGTAATCATCGCAGCCTGTGGTGAGAGAGCTGGTGAGGTCGTCGAGATCCTCAAGGAGTTCCCTGAGCTCATCGACCCGAAGACCGGCAAGTCCCTCATGGAGAGGACCATCATCATCTGCAACACCTCCTCGATGCCTGTTGCAGCAAGAGAGGCCTCCGTATACACAGCCGTCACGATGGCAGAATACTACAGGAACATGGGCCTCGATGTCCTCATGCTTGCTGACTCCACATCGCGCTGGGCACAGGCAATGAGAGAGATGAGCGGAAGACTCGAGGAGATTCCAGGTGAGGAGGCATTCCCTGCCTATCTCGAATCCAGGATCGCAGAGTTCTACGAGAGAGCTGGAAAGGTAAGGCTGAAGGATGGAAGGACAGCTTCTGTGACCATCGGCGGTACAGTATCTCCTGCAGGCGGAAACTTCGAGGAGCCTGTTACCCAGGCAACACTCAAGGTAGTCGGAGCCTTCCACGGTCTTTCGAGAGAGAGGTCCGATGCCAGAAAGTATCCTGCAATCCATCCACTTGACTCCTGGTCGAAGTATGAAGGCATCATCGATTCGAAGCAGGTTGCCGAGGCCGGAGCAATTCTCAGAAGGTCCAACGAGGTCAACCAGATGATGAAGGTCGTAGGTGAGGAGGGTACCTCCACAGAGGACTACATCACATACCAGAAGGGCGAGCTTCTCGATGCCGCATATCTGCAGCAGAACTCCTTCGATGCAGTCGATGCAGCTGCCCCTGTAGAGAGACAGCAGGACACTTTCGGCGTAATGCACGACATCCTGATGTCCGACTACGATTTCGAGGAGAAGAACGAAGTAAGAAGCTTCTTCAACCAGCTCCGCCAGGCCTTCCTCGACTGGAATGGCGTACCTCAGAATAGCCCAGAGTACGAGAAGATGAAGAGCGCTCTCATCGCGCTGTACAAGGGAAAGGTCAGGTAAAGTATGCAGAAGATCTATACTAAGATTGAATCAATCGTCGGTAACGTAATTACCGTAAGGGCAGAGGGGGTACGAAACAGCGATCTTGCCGAGATCACCACCTCCTCCGGAAAGAGCTATGCCAACGTCATCAAGCTCGACCATGACCTTGTCTCTCTCCAGGTATTCGCCGGAGGCCAGGGCGTCAGCACCGGCGACAGTGTCAGGTTCCTTGGTGTTCCAATGCGTGTCAGCTACTCCAATGACCTCCTTGGCAGAGTCTTCAACGGCGCAGGCGAGCCCCGTGACAAGGGCCCGGCCCTGACAGAGAACATGATCAACATCGGTGGTCCCTCTGTAAACCCTGCAAAGAGAATCATCCCGAAGAACATGATCAGGACCGGTATCCCGATGATCGATGTCTTCAACACCCTTGTAAGAAGCCAGAAGCTTCCTATCTTCTCCGTTTCAGGTGAGCCGTACAACCAGCTGCTTGCAAGAATCGCAATGCAGGCCGAGGTCGACATCATCGTTCTCGGAGGCATGGGACTCAAGTACGATGACTACCTCTACTTCAAGGATACGCTTGAAAGCAGTGGTGCAATGTCCCGTACCATCATGTTCATCCACACGGCATCCGATCCTACTGTCGAATGTACTCTCGTTCCGGATATGTCGCTTGCTGTTGCAGAGCGCTTCGCTCTCGATGGAAAGAACGTTCTCGTTCTGCTCACCGATATGACGAACTTCTGCGACGCTCTCAAGGAGACAGCCATCACAATGGAACAGGTACCTTCCAACAGAGGCTACCCAGGCGATCTCTACTCGGCTCTCGCATCCAGATACGAGAAGGCTGTCGACTTCGACTCCGCAGGTTCCGTCACCATCCTCGGTGTCACCACGATGCCTGGCGATGACGTAACGCATCCGGTACCTGACAACACCGGCTACATCACAGAGGGTCAGTACTACCTGAAGAACGGACACATCGAGCCATTCGGATCCCTCTCGAGACTCAAGCAGCAGGTAAACAAGGATACCAGGGACGACCACAGAGCCCTGATGGACGCCATGATCAAGCTCTACGCAGCCTTCAAGGACTCCGTAGAGAAGAAGAGCATGGGCTTCACGATGAGCGAGTGGGACGAGAAGCTTCTCAAGTACGGTGCTCTCTTCGAGACCAAGCTGATGGACCTCTCCGTCAATATCCCGCTTGAAGAGGCTCTCGATCTGGGATGGCAGATCCTTGCCGATTGTTTTGAGAAGAACGAGACAGGTCTCAAGACCGATCTCATTTCAAAGTATTGGCCGAAGTAAAAGGAGATGCAGTTCTAGATGGCAGTCAAACTGACGAAGAATGAACAGAAGAAGCAGAAGGATTCGCTGAAGCAGTTCCAGAGATATCTGCCGACGCTCCAGCTGAAGAAACAGCAGCTTCAGTCTGTTATCAGACAGATAGAGACACAGATCGTCGAGCTCAGAGAGGCCCAGAAGAGGGCAATCGGAGCGCTTCAGTCGTGGATCGCTGTCTTCGGAGAGAATCCCTCCTTCGATACTCTCCACAGCATAGAGAGACTCGTCGTTGTAGATACCATCAGAAAGGGCACTGGAAACATCGCAGGTGTCAAGATCCCGGTCTTCGAGGAGCTGACATTCGTGAATATTCCCTATGACCTGTATGAATACCCGCTCTGGGTCGACCGTGGCATTGTCGCACTGAAGGACTGTGCGAAGTACGATGCCATGATCAGGACCCTTGAGGAGCAGATAGCACTGCTTGGCAAGGAACTCAGGACCACCACTCAGAGAGTCAACCTCTTCGAGAAGGTGAAGATTCCAGAGGCCAAGGAGAATATCAGAAGAATCGGTATCTATATCGGTGATCAGCAGACCGCGGCTGTCGTTCGCGGCAAGATAGCAAAGAAGAAGCTTGTAAAGGAGGCCTAGGTGATAGAACGCATGTATACAGTGACGGTCGTCGCCACTGAAAAGAACAGGGACGGTCTGCTTTCAGCTCTTCGCGAAGCTGGACTCATGCACATTTCGGGCCTTGTCAGAAGAGGTGAAAGGATCGAGAGCATCGGCAAGGACATTGCCTCACTTTCGAGCACACTCTCCCAGATAATGGAAGCGAAGAGAAAGAAGAAGAGCTATGAGCAGAAGGAGCTCAGTTCAGAGGAGTTCGAGAGAACCCACAGCAAGCTCGTTTCTCTCTTCTCTGAGCGCAATGAGGCAGAGGCCAGGATCAGAAAGCTATCTACAGATATCGGAAAGTACTCTCCATGGGGACTCTTCGACCCCGAAGAGGTGAGAAGACTCGCTTTTGATGGTGTGAGACTCTACTTCTACACACTTGGAAAGAAGGAGCTTTCGCTTCTGGAGGCCTCCGACAGCTTCCGCTTCATAAGACTTGCAGATGTCAGCAAGATGGCAGCAGTCGCAGTCATCGACAGACCATTGGACAGCTCCATTCAGGCATCCCTCCTGGAGCTTCCCGAGATGTCGATATCCCAGATGCAGAGCGAGATCGATTCGCTTGCACTCAGGCTTGGTGAGATCGACAGCATCTTCGAGGAGGCCAACTGCTACGAGAGTGCATACAGACTCAGGATAAGGGAGCTTGAGCAGGATGAGATGTACGAGAAGGTCAGTGCAACTGCACTGGATACTGATGGTGTATCGCTCCTGCAGGGCTATGTACCCGATGAGAGGATAGAGGATTTCAGGAAGGTCGCAAAGGACAACTGCTGGGCATACCTTATAGACGATCCGACAGAGGAGGAGGCTCCGCCTACGCTTCTGAAGCACAAGGGAATCGTCAGGATCATCCAGCCGATCTACGACATCCTCGGAACCGTCCCAGGCTACAGGGAGAGGGATATCTCCTCCTGGTTCCTCTGCTACTTTGCTGTCTTCTTTGCCATGATCATAGGAGATGCCGGCTACGGCCTCATCTTCCTTCTGGTCGCAGCACTTCTTCACAGGAAGCTCGGCAAGGCAACAGAGCTCGTGCTCCTCTGCTACGTCATGGGCGCATGTACCGTCATCTGGGGTGCAATGACCGGAACCTGGTTCGGCTCCTACTGGATAATCGAGCACATTCTTCCATTCAGACTTCTGATGGTCGACTGCATCTCGAACTTCCCAGAGCTTACCGGCAATCCTGAAATAACCAGTACCTACACTCAGAATATGGTCATGAAGTGGTCCTTCATGCTCGGCACAAGCCACCTCTCGGTCGCCTGCGTGCTGAATGTGATCGACAAGGTCAGGAAGAAGGATCTCTCGCTCTTTGCAGATATCGGGTGGCTCAT
>LVBC01000079.1 GCA_001604265.1 Spirochaetales bacterium Spiro_01 | reverse complement strand
CTATGCCACTCGCTCGAAGGGCTGAGTCTGAGCTTCGAATCCGCCATAAGCGAAGCCAGGAAGATATCTGCAGAGGACAAGACGAGTCTTCATTTCTATATCCACGAATCCTTCAACTCGGAGCCCCTTGAGGGACTTCTCTCCATGATCGATGCGAAGAGCAACAATATCGATATAAAGCTCGATGTCGGAAAGACTGCAATCATAATACAGAACGTCAGGATCGGAGTTGCAGACCTTGGGCTGATACACTCCACGATTCCGAATGATGTAACGGAGGGTCTGGTCAGATTCCCTGTAAAGAGGGACAACTTCTCCATCTATTACCATAAGGACCTGGTAGTGCCCAGGGGTGAAAGACTGACCATCGATGATTTCAGGGATGCTCCATTTGCCTGCTCTGGAATACTCAACAGGGAGACGATGTCCATATTGCCGTTCGAGCCGAAAATCATTGCGAATCTCGATTCGATCAGAAGTCTGCAACTGTATGCATCGATGGGCTTTGCCTGTGCACTTCTCGGAAATCACCAGATTGTTCTCAATCACAAGGACATAAGAGCCTTCGAGATCGAGACACAGAACAAGATAGGGCTGGATGCAGTCTTCCAGAAGAACAACTCCAATCCTGCCATGAAATACGTATATGAGGCTCTCGAGCAAATAGTGCAATAGAAGGGTTCTGCAGCATCGTGATGAGTATATTTCATTTGGCGAGGATGGTTCACTCACTGCCAGCAGGAGTCTTTTCGTTGGTAGAGATAGCTGAATCACGCAGATTCGACATGAGTTCTCCATGTATCCTACATAAAAGGCAATCGAATAAAGGCTTCCGTTCAGCTATCATTCAATCATCCTGATAGGATATTTGATTCCAGATTTCTTCATTGAGACTCTGCATTGTGCGATTGCAGAGTTTCTTTTTTTCGGGTCTCTATTGATGAGCCATGACATGGACAGATACTATTCTGCTATGGACAGATTCACAGAACTGAATGAAAGGCTGAGAAGATTCAATAGCGAAAGGGATTGGGACCAGTTCCACACTCCTGCAAACATTGCAAAATCGATAGCCATAGAAGCAGGAGAGCTCCTGGAGTGCTTCCAGTGGAATGAGGACAACTACGACAGGAGTGCCGTGCTCGAGGAGCTGGCAGATGTCGCGAACTACTGTCTCCAGATGGCGCACGCTCTCGATGTCGACCTGATAGATGTCATCAGTGCAAAGATAGACAGGAACGAGAAGAAGTATCCTGTCGAGAAAGCGAAGGGGAGATACACGAAGTACGACAGGCTCTGATCACGAGAAGAAGATGTCTCTCAGGTGCCCTGGCATCGAGTTGAACATCATCCTGACGACTGTCTCTGCAGGAGTTATGTTGTCGTTCAGCAGCCACTCCCTCGTCATTCCCATAGTCCCATAGCAGTAGAGGCGGATGCTGTACTGTGTCTGTGTATCGAGAGTAGTGGTTCCAAGCTTCTTTCTTGCAATCTCAGTGTACCTTGCAACGAAGTACTCCAGCATATGGGACCACATCGGGTTTGTAGAGTTGTCCTCGTAGGCACGTTTGTAGAAGATGTAGTCCTGTCTCATTCTGTTCATACTTCCTGCTGCCGACTTTTCAGAGAGGATATCCGTATCGTAGGCATCCTGGAAGAATATCCAGGCCATCAGGTCATACTTGTCGATGAAGTGGTAGTAGAAGGTGGGGCGTTCTATCTCGGCTGCCTTGCAGATTTCGGTCACATATATCTTCTCCAAAGGCTTTCTTGCAAGAAGCCTCTTCATGGTCTGTGCAATCCACAGCTTTGTTCTCTCTGCCATAGCAACCTCAATCTTTTTACACTTTCGAATTAATGTAAGAAATTCTTACATAAGTCTAAAACTGTATGTTCGTAATTTCAACTCCTGTTATTATCATTCGGCTGTGGACATAGGAGATTTAAGTATGGATTTTCTTGAACTTGCAAAGAACAGATACTCTGAAAGGTACTTCTCCAGCAGGCCTGTAGAGCAGGAGAAGCTTGATAGGATACTGGAGGCTGGCAGGATAGTTCCTACAGCCTGCAACTATCAGCCGCAGAAGTTCTACCTGATAAGAAGCAGGGAGGGGCTTGAGAAGCTCAGGAGCGTGACGCCATTTCACTACAATGTCCCTCTGATGGTGCTTGTGTGCTACGACATGAGAGAGGTGTGGACCAACCCCTCCGACAGATACTACAGGAACTACAACTCAGGCGAACAGGATGCTTCCATCGCAGCAACCACAATGATGTACGAGGCCGAGGAGATGGGAATCCACACGATCTGGATCCGCGGCTTCGATTCCAGGACTGTAGCAGAGACCTATGGTCTTCCCGAATACATGATACCTGTGATGATGCTCGGCCTTGGATATCCTAACGAGAGGGCAAAGGCCAATGGATGGCACTATAGAAGAAAGCCGATCGAAGAGTTCGTCTACGAGCTTTGAAGGAGAGGAAACATGAAGAAGATAGTAGCAATCAACTGCAGCCCCAGGGCGACCTGGAATACAGCCACCCTTGTGAAGGCAGCCGCCGAGGGAGCAGGAGAGGAGGGCGCCAAAGTCGAGGTATTCGATCTCTACCGCCTTGAGAAGTTCTCAGGCTGCATCTCCTGCTTCGGCTGCAAGAGGGATCCGAATAGAGGCAGGTGCATCTGCCGTGATGGCCTTGCTCCACTTCTCGATGCGATCAGGAGTGCGGACGGTCTTATTATCGGAACACCGAACTATCTGGGTGATGTGAGCGCAGGCTTTCGCGCCCTCTATGAGCGCCTTGTCTTCCAGGACCTCCCATACAGGAAGGACAGCCTCTCGTACAGCACGAAGAGAATACCCGTTCTCATGATCATGACAAGCAACTGCCCGGAGGAGTTCTTTGACAGGATCGGATACGACAGAATGCTCAGGAACTACCAGGAGACGTTGGGTGCCCATGTCGGCAATACAAGGCTGATGGTCTACGGCGACACACTTCAGGTGAAGGACTATGGCAGATATGACTGGACGATGTTCGATGCGGAAGCAAAGCAGAAGCGCCATAGCGAGGTCTTCGAAGCTGAAAAGCAGAAGGCGAAGAGTCTGGGAAGGACGATCGTCAGGGAGGGCTGGTGACATGCACTTCACGGATACAGTCTACAGGAATCCATACTGGCCGACATTTCCTCTGCTTCAGATAACACAGGGGTGCACTCACAACAGCTGCAGGTTCTGCACTATGTACAGGGATGTGAAGTTCAGGATGCAGCCGAAGGAGTGGATAGAGGAGGATCTGAAGGAGCTTGGAGAGATCGCTCCGGATGCAAGGACGATACAGCTGCTCTCTGCAAACCCACTCTGCATGACCTACGACAGGCTTGCTCCGATCCTCGAAATGATAAACAGGTATCTGCCGAAGATGGAGTACATCTACGCAGCTACGAGGGTCACGGATATTTCGAACAAGAGTGTAGAGGAGCTCAGGAGTCTCAGGAATCTGGGCCTGAAGGAGATTTCTCTCGGCGTCGAAAGCGGAGATGACTGGACACTTGACAGGGTGGACAAGGGCTACCATGCAGCTGACATCATCGAGCAGTGCGGCAAGCTTACCGAAGCTGGAATCGACTTCTGGATGACCTTTCTCTGCGGTGCTGCTGGCAGAGAGCACAGCCAGGAGCATGCTGTCAACTCTGCAAGGATATTCAGCCAGTGCAGACCGATGACAGTCGGAACCGGAGGTCTGGTGCTCTTTCCAGGAACACCACTTCTCGAAGAGTCTGAGCGGGGTGAATTCACACCGCTTTCGGAGCGCGAGATGCTCTTGGAGCTCAGGACCTTCATCGAGAACCTGAGCTGCAATTGCAACTTCATAACCCACCACACTGTATCGGGAAAGAACCTTACTGGCCCGGACTTTCTCGGTAGAAAGGGCAGGATCCTCTCCATCCTGGATGATGAGATAAGGCATGGGGACCTTGATATGATGTCCGCAATCAGGAAAAGCAAGAGAAGTCTCTGACAGAGAGGCGGATCCAGAGGAGGAAGGCTGTCTTCTCTCTTGAGGTCGATTCTCTTTTCTCCTCTGGATCTGCTGATTTCCGAAGGGGCTGAAATTGTCCATTCCCTATATGGATGAAGGCCTTTGGGAGTGCAGAAATCGGCCTGATATCCCACTCTTTCCCCGGTGCTCTAGGAGCTGTGAATCACAGGCTGGAAAAGCGCTCGGATTTTTTTGAAAATTATGCTTTTGTCTTTGGTATTTTACTATTAGACTTAATTTACAAAAAATCCATTTCTGCACCGTGTTGCTGAAAAACCTCATTCCATGCGTTGAATCG
>LVBC01000078.1:10262-11057 GCA_001604265.1 Spirochaetales bacterium Spiro_01 | reverse complement strand
AGAGAATTCTACAATTGCAATTGGTGAAAGAACCGACAGATACGAGGAAAAAGCAGATTCAGTATTGGTTTGACCAAAGAAACAAGATGACTCGAGCTTGGATTTCAATACACTAAAAACCCATGTTTACCTAGCAAATGTGAGCAATAATACGACTCTAGACTATTATATATCTGCAAATCCGATTCTGATCATGTACCATCTCCTTCTCTTCCTATCTGATTGGATTCAATAAGGTAGATGGTTGGACCTATGCAGTATATTTCTGATTTATTTCACACCAGAATGGAAACAGGTACAAAACAACTCGCTCCCTATTACAGAACAGTCATTGAGAAGACCGATCTGCATAGAGAGCGAATTTCAGAATCGAGGCTTACTTTTCCAGCTCAATTTGCCAGGCAGGCATCGAGCTCCTCTGCAAGCTTCTTCTTGTCGAGCTTCTGGCCGATGATGCAGAACTTGATCATCCTGTCGCCGACCTCTTCATCCCACTCTTCTCTGATCTGAGGGTTCTCTCTGAGAATCTTCTCCCTCTCGCCCTGTGGAGCTGCAGCAATCCACTGGCCATAGCAGCCACATAGCAGCTGTCTTCCTGAAGACTCGAGTACATATGCAAGATCGTTCTCGTCGCTGAACCAGACAAGACCCTTCGAGCGGATGATGGTCTTTGGCCATGTCTTTACATACTTGGCAAGCTTGTTCCTGTTGAATGGCTTCCTTCTGTAGTAGACGAAGGTGCCGATTCCATACTCATCCTCGCTTTCTCCCTCGTGGCGATGCTCGTGATGGTGG
>LVBC01000078.1:0-10219 GCA_001604265.1 Spirochaetales bacterium Spiro_01 | reverse complement strand
AGCTTGCACCAGCCAGCGCTGGCATAGACCTGCTCGAAGTCGAAGGAACCAGTTGCAAGTATATCCTCGACAGGCACATTGCCCTGACTTGTCTCGATGACCTTCACGCCAGGATGGAGTGCGTCGATGACCTTTCTTACAGTTGCAAGCTCGCTTTCGGAGACAAGGTCGATCTTGTTGATGATGAGTGTCGAACAGAACTCGATCTGCTGAACGAGGAGACTCTCGATATCCTCCTCCTCGATCTCGTCCTTCTTGAGAAGCTTCTCGCCACCAGCGAACTCGTCTACAAGTCTTGCAGCATCCACGACACCTACGACATTGTCCAGGCGACCGTTCTTGATGAGCTCGAGCTCCTGTGCGATCGGCATTGGCTCACATACACCTGATGCCTCGATCATGATGTAGTCGTACTTGCCGGTCCTGATCATCTTCTCGATGTTGGATGCCATCTCGCTCTTGAGAGTGCAGCAGATACAGCCGTTCGTAAGAGGAACGATGTCGCTTGTATCGGTGATATGGGCACCCTCCTTGATAAGGGAAGCATCGACATTCACTTCACCGATATCATTTACAATTACAGCGACTCTGTAGCCCTGCTGATTGTTCAGGACCCTATTGAGAAGTGTGGTCTTGCCAGCTCCAAGATATCCACAGAGAAGAGTAATTGGTGTTTTTTCCTTTCTAGCCATTATTAACCTCTTTCAACAGAGCAAAGATAACAATTTATTCACCTCTCGGCTAGAGTCTGGATAAAAATAGTTAACCCTGGGTAACAGTATATTTTTTTCTGCTAATGGATATCCAAGAAGAAGATATTCCTATAATATGTACCGCAAGACAGAATACCGCTCTTCTGGTTTCCCTTTTCGAAGGGCAACTGGACCAGATCGGAGCCTTCTGGCCGCCTTCAAGGGCAAAGGATGGACACCATGAGAATTGCAATCGTTGGTTATGGCAAGATGGGAAAGATGATCCACCTGGCAGCAGACAGGGCTGGACATGATGTAAAGGTCATAGTGGACCCCTTCTCGAACGACAAGAATGTCACTGTGCAGGAGGTGAGGTACATCAAGAAGCAGGATTTCGACTGTCTTATCGACTTCTCCTCCCCAAAGACTATCATCGACAACATGAAGTTCTACATCGACAATGCGATTCCTGCAGTCATCGGTACTACCGGCTGGTACGACAGGCTCGATGAGGTGAAGGCCATGGCAGAAGGAACAGGAGCAAAGCTCATCTGGTCCGGAAACTACTCGCTCGGTGTTGCAGTCACAATGGAGATAATCAGGAGAGCCGGACAGCTCTTCAACAAGCTGGACAACTACAGTGTCGCAGTCAACGAGGTGCACCACCGCCACAAGCTCGACGCACCCTCCGGAACCGGCATCATGATCGCGAACGTCCTTGTAGACGAGCTTGACGGAAAGACCAGGTACACTACGAATCTGAATGCCCAGAAGGATGAGATATCGCTGACAAGCCAGAGGATCGGAGAGGTTCCAGGCATCCACACAGTCACCTTCGATGCACTTGAGGATACTATCACGATCCAGCACTCGGCAAGGACGAGGGAGGGATTTGCAAACGGCGCTGTAAAGGCCGCCTCCTGGATCATCGAGCAGAAGCCGGGCGTCTACTGCATGGATGACTTCCTTTCGGACTTCTTCAGGAATTGATGGAATCTGATGAAGACAGAATGGGCCTCGTTTGAAACGGGGCCCATATTCTTTCAATCAGAAGAGTCTTCTGTTCAGGTTCACGTAGGTGCAGAAGCGGATACTGTACCCATTATCCTCCACACTCTCGCTCTCTTTCTCAAGGCGCCAGTCCGGGTCGCTGTCAAGATCGTGGAAGAAGGTATCGGCACCGCCCACAGCATCCACCTTTGTGACAAGCACCCTGTCCAGGTACGGAAGCATCGTGTAGTAGAGCTGTGCGCCTCCTATGATGAAAACGTCGTCGCTGTCGTACTTCTTCAGCTCGCAAAAGAGCTCGGACTTCGAGCGGACCAGGACAAAGCCATCCTCTCTGGCCCTTTCCTCGCTTATTCTTGTCGAGAGGACGATGTTGGTCCTCTTCTTCAGGGGCTTTCCTCCGGGAAAGGAATCGAGGGTCCTTGAGCCCATGACGACCACCTTTCCAAGTGTCGTGGATCTGAAGAACTTCATGTCCTTTGGAATGGAGAACATAAGTGTCCCATTCTTCCCGATGCCCCACTCTCTGTCGCAATGTAGAATCGCCTGCATGCTGTACTCTGCTCTCTATCAGATGGCTATTGGGATATCGTACTTCTTGGTGTTCGCAACGTAGCCTTCGAGCCTGAAGTCATCCCTTGTGAACTGGTAGAAGTCCCTGATATCCCGGTTCATCACGAACTTCGGAGCCGGATACTGCTCGTTCTCGATTATCTCCTTGACGATAGGAATGTGCCTGTCGTAGATGTGGGCATCTGCGATCACATGTACAAGCTCACCGGCTTCAAGGTCGCAGACCTGGGCCAGGATGTAGAGCAGAACAGAGTACTGGACGACATTCCAGTTGTTGGCGGCAAGCATATCCTGGCTGCGCTGATTCAGGATTCCATTGAGTGTCCTTCCTGAGACGTTGAAGGTCATCGAGTATGCGCATGGATAGAGCTGCATTGCGTGCAGGTCCTCGAAGTTGTAGATATTGGTCAATATCCTTCTGGACTGGGGATTGTGCTTCAGGTCGTAGATGACCCTGTCGACCTGGTCGAACATGCCCTCCCTGTACTGGTGCTTGATGCCCAGCTGGTAGCCATAGGCCTTGCCGATCGTACCATTCTCGTCGGCCCACTCATCCCAGACGTGGGAGTGGAGATCCGCGATCCTGTTGGACTTCTTCTGCCAGATCCAGAGAAGCTCGTCGATACTGGACTTCATGAAGGTCTTTCTTATTGTAAGGATCGGGAACTCCTCTCTGAGGTCGTATCTGTTGACGATGCCGAACTTCTTTATCGTATGTGCCGGCTCTCCATCCTCCCAATGAGGTCTTACATCAAGCCCCTCATCAGAAAAACCGTTTGCAAGTATGTCTTTTACATTCTCAATGAAAATCTGGTCCGCTCTTGACATTCTTCTCCTCCCGAAAAGCTCCCTCAGTATCTCTTCTCACCCGAGAGGACCATTACAGAGTCCATCCTCGGTTCGACTTCCTTCTTGACTACGCTCTCCTGCCACTTCTCAGGTTCAATGAACTCGTATGAAATCGTGATGGCCTTGTCAGGTACGCCGAGAATCTCCTTCATGTCCTCATAGACCTTGTCGACGAACCTCTTTCTTGTCTCTTCATCCTTGGGATACGACTTTATAGCAATGTACGGCATAGTTCCTCCAATATTGGATTCTACTCCAAGGAGGAGGCGATTTCTACCTTTCTGGATGAGGAAAGTTCTGCCAATATCACAGCAGCAAAGACAAGAGCGCAGCCCATTATCTCCCTCAGAGAGAGAATCTCATTGAGCACAAGCCATCCTGATAGTGCTGCGAATATCGATTCAAGACTCATGATCAGACTAGCCACTGTGGCCTCTGTCCTCTTCTGTGCGATTATCTGCAGCGTGTAGGCAACTCCGCTCGAGAGCACGCCTGCATATAGAATCGTGAAGCGGGCATCAAGAATTGCACTCCACGTCGGCTGCTCGAAAAGGAGCATGGCAAAGGCTGAAAGTGTTCCGGCGACAATGAACTGGAGAAACGACATCTTCACGCTGTCTGCTCCTTCAAGGACGAAGTGGTCGATCATCAATATCCTTATTGCGCAGAAGCAGGCACAGACGAGTACAAGCAGATCGCCGGAGGAGAGAGTGAAGTCCTCCTTTACAGAAAGCATGAAAAGACCTGAAATTGCCAGCGCGATGCAGACCCAGATGAGTCTTCCGACCCTCTTTCCGAGCACGAGGCCAAAGAGAGGGACAAGCACGATGTAGAGTGTGGTTATGAAGCCTGCCTTGCCTGCGCTGGTGAAGGACACTCCTATCTGCTGGAAGCTTGAAAGACCGAAAAGGGCAGCTCCACAGAAGATTCCTCCCTTCAAGGTAATGCCATCTATCCTGATCCAGGAGATCGGATCGCCCTTTTTCCTGCAGAAGAGGAACAATACAGGTAGAAGGACGATACAGGCTACGACGTTCCTTGAAAGGTTGTATGCAAAGGGTCCGATGTAATCCATCGCAGAGCTTTGAGCTACGAAGGTACTGCCCCAGATGAAGGCAACTATGAGAAGTATGAGATTGCCCTGAGTGCGTTCCTTCATCCTATCTCACTTGCAACCTTCTTCAGCTGCTCCTCATCAAAGCCGAGGTATACTCGGCCCGTCTCCATCTCTGCACCCAGGTGCAGATAGAAGTCGATTGAGGGTCTGTTCCAGTCGAGACTGCTCCACTCCATTCCACTGTACCCCTGTTCGAGCACACTCCTGCAGACCTCTGCCATGAAGGCCCTTCCAAGGCCCCTTCCCCTGAAGCGCTCATAGAGGAAGATGTCTTCCAGATGGACCATTCCCCTTGCAGAGAAGGAGCCGAATACCGGGTAGTAGATTGCATAGCCTGCAGCTTCGCCATCCACTTCGGCGATAAGGAAGGTGCATATCCTTCTATCGAAGACCCAGTAGAGAAGATTCTCGATGCTTCCTGTGACATCCTGAGGTCTCCTCTCGTAGGTTGCAAGGCCCAGTATCAGCTCATGCATCAATCGAGCATCCCTTCTCTCTGCATGTCGTATGACCAGTTTCTCCATGGATACTCCCCCTCAGCACTGCTTCGAGAAGACGAGCTTCTCGAGTGCATCTGCAATTCCATCCTCGTCGTTCGAGGTCGTTATGTAGTCGGCTGCAGCCAGGAGGGCCCTGGAACCATTTGCCATGCCAACACCAAGGCCTGCCTCCCTCAGCATCTCGATATCGTTATCGTAGTCGCCAAAGGCAATGATCTCACTCTTGTCGATATTGAAGTACTTCGAAAGGATATCTACAGAGAGTCCCTTTCCGACCCCCTTTCTGATGACCTCGATGATTCCGTTTCCACTTTTGACGAGGTTTGCAGTGCTTCCAAGTCCACTGTCTATGAAATCCTGCAGCACTTTGTCTATCGGCTCTGGATCCGTGTCCTTCACAAGCAGCTTGAGAATCGGGGAACCGAGTGCCTCTGTAACTGCATCGTAGTCTCTCAGGTCCATTGGGATTCCTGAAAACTTGAAGAGCCGGGTCTGGAAATCGAAGAAGTAGTCGTCTGCAAATATCCCATAGCTCTCTTCTCCGAAGGCCATGAGACATCTGGTCCTTCCATGGGCTATCCGAGCTGCCTTCTCATAGGTCTCCCTGTCTATCGGAATGAGGCTGAGATACTTCTCGCCATCCTTTATA
This sequence comes from Spirochaetales bacterium Spiro_01, assembly GCA_001604265.1. Classification (GTDB taxonomy): domain Bacteria; phylum Spirochaetota; class Spirochaetia; order Sphaerochaetales; family Sphaerochaetaceae; genus Bullifex. Next base: position 4,831 of record LVBC01000078.1, on the reverse strand, counting down.
AGCGCTCCATTCACACAGGAGAATATCGGATCGAAGCCAAGCTCGCGGCCCAGGAACTCTACCCCGCGGAGGAACCTTCCTGTAGAGATCACAGTTCGGATTCCCATCCTGTCGGCCCTTCTCAGGGCCTCCTTCGTCCTCTCGCCTATCGTGAGGTCAGAGTGTATAAGTGTTCCATCGACATCTGTAAGGATCAATCTGTATGCCATGAGTGCAATGTATTATATTTGCACTCTAAAATAAAGACCGGTAGATTCGTCAAGAAGAGCACCAGGTAGGTCCATGGTGCTCTTTCTTCACTCTTCGATGCTTTCCATCTCCTCGAGATCGTAGGGTGTGCCCTGATATACGAAGTTCAGCCAGTTCGAGTAGAAGAGGTTGGCATGCGCCTTCCAGGTGACCTCCACGCCGAAGTCTGGCTTGTCCGCGACGAAGTAGTTGTATGGAGGAACAGCGCTCTCCGCCTTGAGGCCGAGGTCCCTGTTGTACTCCCTCATCAACGTTCCCCTGTCGTACTCCCAGTGGCCATTGAGGAAGACCTGGCGCTTGTTCTTCGTTGCTATTATATGGGGACCTGCAAAGTACGACTCGTCCAGTATCTCAAGATTCGGGTTCGCCTTCACGGCATCGATATCGACCATAGTGAATCTCGAATGTGGAACAAGGAACCTGTCATCGAAACCCCTTGTAAGTGGGTTGTCATAGTTCTTGTGCAGCAGCTGATGGTTGAAGACGCCGAAAAGCTTGTTCGTAAGCATCTTCTTCTCTATGCCATAGTGGCGATAGAGACCGGCCTGGGAGCCCCAGCAGATGTGGACAGTTGAGAAGACGTTCTTTCTGGAGTTATCCATGAAGAGTGCAAGGTCATCCCAGTAGTCTACCTGCTCGAACGGTAGCTTCTCGACGGGTGCACCTGTGATGATAAGACCATCGAACTTGTCATTCAGGACATCGTCGAACTTTACATAGAACTGCTTGAGGTGGTTCATGTCCTCAGCCTTCCTATGGTCCGTCTCCATCATTATGAGCTTCAGGTCTATCTGCAGCGGAGTATTTGCCAGCATCGTCATCAGCTGGATCTCGGTCGTCTCTATCGTAGGCATCAGATTGAGGATTCCTATCTTCAGCGGCCTTATCTGCTGAGAGGAGGCTCTGGTATCCGTCATCACGAATACGTTCTTTCTTTTCAGTTCATCTGAATGTGGATAGTCTTTTGGTAGAAGAATAGGCATGGTTCACTCCTTGTGTTCCCTGTTTGCAGTGATTGTTGTTTTATGACTTTGTGGAAAAAAATGAAACTCATGCCCCGAAAGGCATCATGAGGGAAGCCATAGAATAAAGTCTGTAATCCATATGTCGCCTCCTTCTGAATATACGTCAGATATTACCTTAGATTGAAGGAAGCGACAAGGGACATCACAGTTTTTTGATATTCCTGACGATCTGGGTCATCAGGGAGACCCGCTGGAATGGTGTGATGATATAGTAGCCATCGACGTATGGAGAAATCTCCTTCGCGATATGGACAGTCATCTCGACTGCAAGCTTCTCGCACTCATCCCTATCCTTTCCCCGGTACTCGTCGATTATCCTCTGTGAGACCCTGATGCCATTTATCTCGCTGTCCATGAAGCGGGCATTCTTCTCGCTGACTACAGGTATCATGCCGCCCAGGATAAATGCATCGAGCTCCTCGTGGGCCCTCTTCAGGTTCTCAAGAGCCTCCAGGCTCAGCACAGGCTGGGTCAGGAAGCCGATCATCCCGTTCTGTATCTTCTCCTTCGCAAGCTTCAGCTGGAAGTCGAAGTTCGTCGCATTGACATTCAGAGCGCCGAAGATATGGAAGCCGGAGGGCAGACTCTCCTGTCCAAGTGCGCTTACAAAGGCAGCAAGCTTCCTGGAGTTGAACTGGTATACGCTCTTCACCTCATCTCGCTCTGCTGTGGGAATAGGATCCCCGGTCACGAGAAGCACATTCCTGATCCCTTCTGCATAGAGCCCGAGCAGTAGCGCCTTTGTCGCATTGAGATTCCTGTCACGGCAGGTCAGGTGCGGAAGGGACTCCATGTGCAGTTCCCTGTTGACCTTGCACGAAAGAAGGCTCGAATCCATTCTTGCTCTTGCGATCGGGCAGTCCGAGATTGTGATGATATCGACTCCGGAGCTCTTGAGGTTCCAGGCACCTCCCATGAACCTGTCCATCGAAGCGATCTCAGGTGGGTCGAGCTCTACAGCGATCACCTTCTCACCCCGCATGAGCTTCTCCCAGAAAGGGCTTACAACCCGGTCTATTATTCCTGCACTCTCGCTTCTCTTCCTCTCCTTGACTCTGACTCCCTGTCTGGAGAGAAGTTCATGTACCCTTCTGATATGAGAGGGTGTGGTTCCGCAGCAGCCACCGAGTATTCTGGCTCCCAGTCTTGCCATGTCGAGGACGGACTGTGCAAAGAAGGATGGGTCCCCATCGTACCTTGTCCTGTGCCCAACGACGATCGGATAGCCTGCATTCGGCATTGCAGAGATCACCTTCTCGCCTATATCGAGCTTGGAGAGTGTCTCCTTCATGTGTGTAGCACCCTGGACGCAGTTCATGCCGAATGAGTCGATGTACACGTTCCTCTTCACGACCTCGATAAGGTCCTTTGCAAACAGACCATAGCGGGTAAAGCCATCCGGAAGTATTGCGAATGAGACGATTATATACGAGTCCGGATTTCTCGATTTGATGTATGCAGCGACAGTCTCAAGCCCCTCCAGGGAGGAGTTCGTCTCGAAGAGGAAGTTGGTAACACCGTTTTCAAGGAAGCGGTCCGCGACCCACTTGAACTCTGTTGCCGCATCGCCCTTCTCCTCTGCAAATTCGATGGGACCGATATCTGCAAAGACAAAGGCACTGTAGCTCTCGGCCTCCTTCAGCGCGATGCTGCAGGCCTTTTCTATGATTGCAGCAGCACTCTCGGGATAGTTCAGCCTGTTTGCAGAGAATGTATCTGTCTTGAGAGCACGTGCTCCCGCTTCCAGGTACTCTCTGTGTATGGCCGCAACCTGCTCGGGGCTGTCGAGGACCGCCTCCTCAGGGCTCTTGCGATAGGTCCTTCCCAGAGAAGAGAGGTAGGTACCCATTGCTCCCTCGAAGAGGAGTATGTTGTTCTGTAAGTACTCTTTTATGTTCATCCCAGCACCTTCCTTGCAATATCCACAGCGGCCTTCGCATCCTTCGAGTAGTAGTCCGCGCCTATCTCCATCGCATACTTTTCAGTGAGCACTGCGCCACCTACGAATATCGTGCACTCGTGCCCTGTTCTCCTTATCGCCTCTATGGTCCGCTTCATCGATTCGACAGTCGTCGTCATCAGGGCAGAAAGTCCGACGAGGTGTACATCCTCCTTGATCATCCTCTCGACTACTGTGCTTACAGGAACATCCTTTCCAAGGTCGATCACCTGATAGCCGTAGTTCTCAAGGACTACTCTGACGATATTCTTTCCGATATCGTGTATGTCGCCCTCGACGGTCGCGATGATTATCTTTCCCTTCGAGATGCTTTCGCCACTTCGTCCTGCGATGCGCTTTTTTATGAGATCGAAGCCCTTGCAGGCCGCGTTCGCCGCATTTATGAGCTGTGGAAGGAATATCTCCTGCTTCTCATACCTCAATCCGACCTGATCGAGTGCAGGTATGAGCTCCCTGTTTATCACATCAAGCTCGCTCATCGTCTCAAGCTTTGCCCTTGTGAGATTCTCTGTCTCCTGGGCAAGCCCCTTCAGCACCGCTTCTGCTATCGTCATGTCGCCAGAGACCTTTGGTGCCATCTCCTTCTTCTCTGCGTTCACAAAGCGTTCGATGTAGTCTGTACAGCTTCTATCCTCACCGGAGATGGCCTTGAAGGCTGCAACAGCATCCATGATCGCAGTGCTGTTCGGATTGACGATCGGAAAGTCGAGTCCACAGAGCATCGCCTGTGTCAGGAAGCTTGTCGTTATGTGGCTTCTCTCCGGAAGACCGAACGAGATGTTGCTGACTCCAAGTACGTTGTGAAGACCAAGCTCCTCGTGCACTCGTCTTACAGCCCTAAGTGTCTCTGCAGCCTGCTCCTGCTGGGCAGATATCGTCAGCGTGAGGCAGTCTATGAGAATATCCTCCTTCTCGATTCCGCTCTCGAGTGCCCTCTCCATTATCCTCTTTGCAAAGGAGAACCTCTCTTCTGCACTCCTTGGAAGGTTCTTTCCGATGGCAAGGCCGACAACGGCCGCACCGTACTTCCTTGCAAGAGGGAGAACTGCATCGAGCTTCTCATCCTCTGCATTCACAGAGTTTACGATTGCCCTTCCATTCGTGTATCTGAGACCGACCTCGATGGCCTCTGTATTGGAGGAGTCTATCTGGAGAGGAAGGTCGACGACACTCTGGACTGCCTGAACGACCTCCTTCATGAGCGCCTTCTCATCGAGACCCGGAACTCCTACGTTGATATCCAGGATGTCCGCTCCTGCCTCTGCCTGCTCGATCGCTCTCTCCATTATGTAGTTCATGTCATGCTCTCTCAGAGCCTGCTGGAAGCGCTTCTTTCCGGTAGGATTTATCCTCTCTCCGATGACCTTCACTCCAGAAAATTCACTCATGTGCGAAGCAGAGCAGACACCGCGCCTAGTGGCCTTTGTTCTGGTTCCAATCTTCCTTGGGAGCGCTGCAAGTGCCCTGATGAAGGCGGGAGTCGTTCCACAGCAGCCACCGACTATATCCACACCGAGCTCGAGAAAGCCCCTCATCTCCTCTGCAAAGGCCTCTGGAGTTATGAGGTAGTTGCCCGTCTCAGGGTCCGGAAGACCAG
>LVBC01000077.1 GCA_001604265.1 Spirochaetales bacterium Spiro_01 | reverse complement strand
GGATAGTCCTCTTTGCCTCTGTAGATGCGCTCTTCCACTACGACTACAACAACCCATACAACATCTACTCGAGTCTTACGACCTCATTGACATATTCGGTCGCAGAGTTCGTCGATATAAAGCTGTCGCTTGTGACGAAGAACAACGGCTACTACCGCTATCGATCCGGTGGCAGCTTCTTCAAGAACATGTACGACGACTTCCTGCGCTCCCTGGATGTCTTCGGAAGCGGAGTAGAGAAGACACAGTTCATCATGGATTCTGTCTCGCTGGAGCTGGTCCACTACATGACGGACTGGGACCTTCATTGTAAATATTCTGCCTCTGTTGTATCATCGACATCTGGATACTCATGGGTGCCTACAGTCACCTTCTATCTCAGATGGAAGACCCTTCCGGACCTCAAGGTCGATCAGAACTGGAGAAGGTATGAAGGAGAGTGGGAGAGTACCGAGAGCGTCTACGGCGACTAGATGGGAGATGCACTTGTCGAATATTCTGTATTTCAATGATATGATCCAGATGGGTAAGGTCCTGGGCATCAACGACAGGAATGTTCCCTATCTGGAGGTACTGCTCGGCATCGAGCTCTCTGTCAAGGGCAATATGGTCATGATGGACCCTCCATCAAAGCTTGCAACCGATCTGCTCGAGCACCTTGCCAGGCTCAGCGACTCCCGCACCGAGGAGCTTTCCGAGAGCGAGATATTCATGGAGTACCAGCTGCTGAGCGAGCCGAAGCTGAAGGACCTCGAGAGCGGACAGGCTGTATACCCTGTAAGGGACTACAATATCGTGGTCAATTCAAGAAGCGTCTTTCCAAAGAGCCGCCTGCAGAAGCGCTATGTCGCCTCGCTCTTCGAGAACCAGATAGTCTTTTCAGAGGGTCCTGCAGGAACAGGAAAGACCTTTCTTGCAATTGCCTATGCACTGATGCAGCTGATGACCGGAAAGAAGCACAAGCTCGTGCTCACAAGGCCGGTAGTTGAGGCAGGCGAATCGCTTGGCTTCCTTCCAGGAGACCTTTCACAGAAGCTGAATCCATATCTCAGGCCGCTCTACGACTCGATGGAGTACTTCCTTGCACCTCAGCAGATAAGAAAGCTCGAGGAGACTGGAGCGATCGAGATAAGCCCACTTGCATACATGAGGGGCCGCTCTCTGAATCGCTCCATCGTCATCCTCGACGAGGCGCAGAACTCTACACGTGGACAGATGAAGATGTTCCTTACAAGGCTTGGCGAGGACAGCCAGGCCATAATAACAGGAGATACCTCCCAGATAGACCTTCCGAATCCCCGCCAGAGCGGGCTTGTCGAGGCGCTTTCTATTCTTCATGACATCCCAAGCCTGGGTGTGATAAGATTTTCTTCTGGGGATGTTGTCCGTTCCAGGATCGTCAAGGCGATAATCTCGAGGTATTCACAGGAGGAAGACAATGGCAAAGACCAGTATTAGTGAAGTGAGCGAACTCTTCAGCAAGCCCAAGAGACTTCTGCTTGCTTCTCTCGTTCTCCTCTCCATTGCCCTGGGCCTTCTGCTTCCTATGGTAATATCTTCCAACACGCTCACACGGATAGTGCTTACAAGGAACTATGAGCCGGGAGACCTTTCGGATGAGGATGTGATAAGTCCACAGCACTTCGAGTTCATAGATGAGGTCGCAACAGAGGAGGCAAGGAAGATCGCAGCACAGTCCGTCCTCCCTATCTTCTCCTTTTCTCTTCAGGACACCATATGGAGCAAGGCTGCATCCGATGTCTTCGTCTCCTCCTTCAAGGAGGGAGGTGCTGCAATCGAGCAGATGGCAAAGGATTACGAGCTTGCGGATCTCGACAAGCTCTATGAGAAGTATCTTGCGCTTCCTGGGGATGAGAGGGAGCAGGCGCTCCTTCTGACAAGGGACTTCGTAAGGAATCTCATAGAGATAGGAGTCTTCTCCGGAAAGGATATCAGAGCTCTTTCAGAGAAGGGCTTCCTGCTTGCAAGTGTCGAGAACTATGGCGAGGATGGAAAGGGCAGTGAAGCAAGGACCTCACGATACCTCTCGTCGCTTTACGTTGACAGCTACCTCTACGATGCATTCACTAACTGGATATCCTCCTACAAGATAAGATTCTCAGGTTCATTCATCCAGTTCGTCTACGAAGCTGCGAACATGCTCGTAAGACCCAACTACTACTACGACGAGACTGCGACAGAACTCGAGAAGACCAGGGTCGCAGGCGAGGTCGAGGACGTCACCATCGAGATAAACAGGGGCGAGTACATCATGAAGCTGGATACGCTCGTAACGGAGCAGCAGCTCAGAACTATCAACAGGATCAACTCGATAAAGATAGACTACCCGATCACAGAGATGATCGGAAGGACGATGCTGCTGGCATGCATCACGATAACCTGCGTCATCTCGATAATCAGGATAACGGAAAGGAAGTACAGGGTACCGACCTTCTCGATAGCCTTCATGGGCTCCTTCGTCTTCGTCCTTATCCTCTCCTATATAATGATAAGACTGGCAAGGAACTACAATGCAGAGGGCATAATGAACCAGTTCATGCCATTTCTCTTCATGCCTCTGCTGCTTACCCATCTGACGAACAAGAAGACCTATGGTGTGATTGCAGGTGTGCTCTTCGCTGCATACATGCTGTTCCTCTCGTACAACAACATGGTCACCTTCTTCTACTTCATCTTCCTCAGTGTTGTGAGCATCCTCTTCGTGCGCTTCGGTGTAAACAGGATCGACATGATCTTCCAGGCCTTCTATACGGCACTGACCTGCTCGATCATAACGATGTTCTTCCATCTGCTGAATTCGAATCCGCTTTCATTGCTTTTTACAGAGATACTTACGATATCTCTCAATGTGGCAATAACATACGTTCTGCTTTCCATTATCCTCCCGATAATCGAGCACATCACCAACATCCCGACTGTCTTCCGTCTCCACGAGCTCTGTACGACCGACTCTCCGACACTGCAGAGGATGAGAATCGCAGCGCCTGGCACATACAACCACGTCAACAACGTTGCCGACATGGCATATGAGGCGATAAAGGAGATCGGCGGCAATGCCGAGCTTGCCAAGGTAGGTGGCCTCTATCACGATATCGGAAAGGTCGAGCATCCGGAGTACTTCGTCGAGAACCAGCCGAAGAACAGCCACAACGCCCACGACGATATAAAGTCGACGCTCTCTGCTGCAGTTCTCAAGTCCCATGTCAAGCTCGGTGTGGAGAAGGGCAAGGAGATAGGACTTCCACAGGAGGTCATCGATATTATCTACCAGCACCACGGCAACGACATCATCCAGTACTTCTACAACGAAGCGAAGAAGGAGGTCGACCAGAACAAGAACCCGTATGGTGTGAATGAGGACGACTTCCGCTACAACGCAGACCCACCGCAGTCCAGAGAGGCTGCTGTCGTCATGCTTGCAGACTGCTTCGAGGCTGCTTCAAGGACCCTCGACAGACCTACAAGCCAGAGGTACGAGAACTTCTTCACATCCATTCTGGTCGGCAAGATCACCAGAAACCAGCTTAACGACTGTGGACTTACAATGATCGACCTCGACAGGATCAAGCACGTCTTCATCCACGAAGCAATCGCAAGAGACCACCACAGGATCAAGTACGATAACGACAAGAAGGACTGATATGTTCGAAATATTCTATGATGATGAAGAATACAGAAAGGATGCTCCAGAGGAGGTAGTCTCTGCTTTCCTTGAAAGGTGCATTCCGCTTGTCGGTATCGACGGCTCCTTTTCTCTCACCTTTGTCTCTCCTGAAACGATAAGGGAGCTCAACAGGGATTACAGAGGAAAGGATGAGGTCACTGACATACTCACATTCGCTCTGGATGATGACGATGAGTTTCCTTCGTTCGACTTTGAAGAGGAGGAGGGCGGAGCAATCGAGAAGGAGTATGGCGATGTCTTCATCTGCCTCGAGAGGATGAAGGAGAATGCACAGACTTTCGGTGCAGGCGAAAGGGAAGAGCTTCTCAGACTATGTCTGCATGGCCTTCTTCATCTGGCCGGAAACGACCATGAGACCAACGATTTTGCGACAGAACCGATGTTAATTAGACAGGAAGAGATACTTAATGTTCTCAAGGGAACATTTTCTTGTTGATTCGGCACTTATCTACTGGTAAAATATTTTAGTTTTGGCAGCGTTTATTGTTTTCCAATTGACGAGATATTGCTAACTTTGTATATT
>LVBC01000076.1 GCA_001604265.1 Spirochaetales bacterium Spiro_01 | reverse complement strand
GAAAGGAGAAATAATGAACAAGATTTTGAAAAAGACACAGCTTTCTGCAGAAGTCTTCGAGATGGAAGTAGAAGCTCCACTTATTGCAAGGGAGCGCAAGGCAGGGCAGTTCGTCGTATTTCAGCTCGGTAGCGACTACGATGAGAGAATCCCTCTTACCATCGCAGACGCAGATCCTGAGAGGGGCACCATCACACTGCTCTTCCAGACTGTCGGCGAGTCCACACTCAAGCTTTCTAGGCTCAACGAGGGCGACTATATCGCAAATCTCCTTGGTCCACTCGGAAAACCGACCGATATCAGGAAGTACGGCAAGGTAGTAGTCGTAGGTGGAGGTATCGGTGTTGCTCCAGCATATCCGATTGCCCAGGCAATGAAGGCCGCAGGCAATGAGGTGAAGGTCATCACAGGTGCAAGAAGCAAAGACCTTCTTATCTTCCAGGACAGGATGAAGAGAATCGATCCCGACTTCATCATCGTCACAGATGATGGTACTGCAGGCAGAAAGGGCCTCGTGACTGAGCCTCTGAAGGAGCTCTGCGAGACCTGGAAGCCGGATCTGGTAGTTGCAATCGGCCCTGGCATCATGATGAAGTTCTGTGCTCTTACGACCAAGCCATATGGTGTGCATACACTCGTTTCCCTCAACACGATCATGATCGACGGAACCGGAATGTGCGGTGGCTGCCGTGTAGTTGTCGGTGGCGAGATGAAGTTCGTCTGTGTAGAGGGTCCGGAGTTCGACGGACACCTTGTCGACTGGGACAATCTCATGGAGAGACAGAGGACCTTCAGGCCAAGAGAACAGGAGCGCAACCACAAGTGCAGAATGATGATGGGTCTGCCGGAGGTAAAGAGATGAGCCACGATTATGAGACACTGCGCCAGAGCGCAATCGAAAAGCTTAACAGTCTTCCAGAGGTCCTGAAGACCCCGGATAGAATGGGCATCCCAGTTCAGGAGATGCCATCCCAGGACCCACAGGTCAGATCCCACAACATGAAGGAGGTAGCTACCGGCTACTCCAAGGAGCAGGCTGTCCTTGAGGCAAAGAGATGTCTGCAGTGCAAGAACCCTAAGTGCGTTCTCGGTTGCCCTGTCGGAATCGACATTCCTGCCTTCGTGAAGTGCGTTGCCGAGGAGAGATTCGAGGATGCACTCCACGTGATCCTCGAAAGCTCACTGCTTCCATCCATCTGCGGTCGTGTATGTCCTCAGGAGAACCAGTGCCAGAAGAACTGCATGGTCGGCCTGGCAAAGAAGGATGTCGGCTGTGCAGTCGCAATCGGCAGGATCGAGAGATTCGTAGCCGACTGGGCTGCAGAGAACAACATCAACTCCATTCCGGCAGTCGCAGCTCCGACCGGAAAGAGGGTCGCAATCGTAGGTTCCGGTCCTGCAGGTATCGCAGCTGCTGCTGATATCAGGAAGGCTGGCCACGATGTTACGATGTTCGAGGCCTTCCACAAGACTGGTGGTGTACTTGTTTACGGTATCCCTGAGTTCAGGCTTCCAAAGAAGCTGGTGGAGACCGAGATCAACAAGCTCAGGACAATGGGCGTCGATATCCAGACCAACTTCCTCGTTGGCAGGACAAGGACCATCGATGAGCTTCTCAATGAGGACAGGTTCGATGCCATCTTCGTTGGAACCGGCGCAGGTCTTCCAAAGTTCATGGGCATCCCGGGCGAGAACTATGTAGGTGTCTTCTCTGCGAATGAGTACCTCACAAGGTCCAACCTGATGAAGGCATACGAGGAGGAGAAGTCCGATACTCCACTCTGGCATGCACAGCGCGTTGCAGTCTTCGGTGGTGGAAACGTGGCAATGGATGCTGCAAGGACCGCACTGAGACTCGGTGCCGAGAAGGTCTCCATTATCTACAGAAGGACGAGAGAGGAGATGCCTGCAAGAAAGGAAGAGGTCGAGCATGCAATGGAGGAGGGCGTCGAGTTCCTGATGCTCCACCAGCCTGTCGAGATCACAGGAGACGAGAATGGCCGCGTCAAGGGTGTCATCACACGAAAGTGCGAGCTTGGAGAGCCTGATGCTTCCGGAAGAAGGAAGCCGATCGAGATTCCAGGCTCCGAGGAGGAGATTCCATACGACTGTGTCATCGTCGCCATCGGAAATGCTTCCAACCCTCTTATCAAGATGACCACTCCAGCTGTCGAGGTAAACAAGAAGGGCAACTTCATCGTGAATGAGGAGACCAACGAGACCTCGATCAAGGGTGTCTATGCAGGTGGCGATATCGTTCTCGGTGCTGCAACCGTAATCCTCGCAATGGGCCAGGGCAGAAAGGCTGCCAAGGCAATAAACGAGTATCTTGCAACCAAGTAATGCTGCCTGAAAGGTATAGAAATTCAGTTGCAATCCTGGAGGGAGGCATCGACAAGTACGAGGCCTTCTCCAGGATAATGGAATCCTGCTCCGTCGTTCCCGACAGAGCAGGTTTTCTAAGTCTGGTGACTGAGCGCGAGAGAATCCAGTCCACTGGAATCGGACATGGGGTCGCAATCGCACATGGAAAGCGCTCCTCTGTAGACAGAGTGCACATAATCCTGGGAATAAGCCGGGAAGGAATCAGATACGATGACGAGCATGAGGAGAAAGTCCATCTCATCTTCATAATCTCATCGTCCTTTGACGATGAACCGGGCTATCTCAAGGCCCTTGGCGCCATAATCTCCTGGGTGCATGACGAGAAGCTAAGAAGGGACCTTGTGAATCTAGATATGGATAATCCCGATGTTGTAAGATTCCTCGATATGTTCTCCAATCAGGAGTT
>LVBC01000075.1 GCA_001604265.1 Spirochaetales bacterium Spiro_01 | reverse complement strand
ACCGTAGAGCGATGAGGATGAGAAGGATACGAATGGCAGTGGGATGAATGAGAGCTTCTCCTCGAGATGGATATCTATGATTCCATCGACTACCTCTATTTTTATATTGGTAAAGAGATTCGAGCTTCTCAAGGCTGTCTCTATGCCATTTACATCGACATTCTTCTCATCCCTTCCGATGTATGCAGAAAGCCTGTCCGTGATGAAGCTCCTGTCGGTCTTCCTGAGTCCAGTGACCCTGATTTCGGTTATCTCCTGAGCAAACAGAAGAGCTGCTGAGAGCATCAGCAGTAAAAGCAGTGCTATTGGTCTTTTCATTTCTGCGTAATAGTGTACTCATTGTCCACCAATGAGATATCTATTGCCCCCTCTCTGGTCAAAAATGTTTCTACGTTCTTCTCTGAAAGCATATCCAGAACGGATCTGTCTTCCATCTCCTTCTTGCTGGATGTTATCACAGCAAACTTCGGTGCAATCTGTTCGATGACACCTGGAAGGGCCACATCGTATCTGCCATGGTGCGGTATCTTCACGAACTCGTAGCTTCTACTGTTCGACCTGTAGAACTCCTGAAGCCTCATGGTCTCTGCGTCCCCCATGAAGAGAAGCGAGGAGTCGTCCAGGAATATCGAAGTGATTATCGAAGAGTTGTTCGATGGGTCCACAGGATACTCTGCCAGCATCGGCGCATCCAGGAAGAGAAGCATCTCGCCAAGGACCATATGCAGGTCCTGATAAAGTGTTATCGGAGTAATGCCATGCTCCTCAAGTGCCCTGGTGTAGGCGACGTAGATCTCTGAGTCCTTGGGGCTGTTGCTCTGTATCACAGTATCGATATCGCAGACCTCCAGTATCCTGGGACAGCCTCCGATATGGTCCTTGTCGAAGTGGGTTATTATCAGAAGGTCGATGTGCCCTATGCCGTTCTCTTCAAGGTATGCTGCAATATCCTTGCCACTCTTCTTCAGCCCGGTGTCTATCATGACATGGTGCCCATCCTGGCTTATCAGGAAGCAGTCGGCAGAGCCCGCACTGAAGCAGTGGATATCCATCCTGGCTGGAAAGAGAAGCAGAAGTGGTACAAGCAGCAGGGTGGTGGTGAGAAGCAGTTTTCTATTCATATATCAGAATTCGTGTGTTTCGGTCTCCTGGACTGCGATCGAGATCTCAAGGTTTCCATTCATTATCCTGAGTTCGTCAAGCAGCTTCTTCGTATCTACGCCACTTTTGAGCGTGATATTGTAGGTCAGGCGGTTGAGCGAGCCCATATTGCTCGTCTTTACTCTGACAAGCTCGGCCTCGGAAGTGTACCTGTCGAAGACTTCATTGAACATCGAGGAGTATTCGAGATCCTCTGGAACAGTTATCCTGAGCGTCTTCCTTAGGTTGTAGTCCCTTGCAATTCCATAGCCGAACCTCTGATAGGCGAGGTAGAAGGCGCTGATCACAAGCGTGAATATGAGGCCGAAGACCGGATATCCCATACCGCATGAGATTCCGATTGCAGAGGCAAAGAGCACAGCTGTGATCTCCTTCGAGGTTCCTGGGTTGGACCTGAAGCGGATAAGAGAGAAGCAGCCTGCGATTGCAACGCCGACTCCGAGGCTTCCACTTGCCATCATTATTATCAGGCAGATGATTCCAGGCAGAAGTGCAAGGGACTCCAGGAAGGATCTCGAGCAGTTTGTCCTGTATCTGAAGACCAGCGTAACGAAAAGTCCCATCAGCAGTGCCGAAAGAAGGCATATGATGAATGAAGAGAGAGTCATTAGACCTGCCGAGTTCTCGTAGAGTCCTGTAAATAGAATATCCATTATCTGAAGATTCCCCTATGTTCGTTTAGTCTTTCTGTCAGCATCTGAGTGTATGCTGTTCCATATTTGGAGAAGGATACCTTCTTTATATCGTACTTCTCCAGCAGCTTCACAAGCCACAGCGGCATGGAATCTGCGCATTTTATCTCCAGAAGGGACTCCTCTGGAGAGATTAGTGTCCTGCCATCAGGAGCGAACGAGAGTCTCAACTCGCTTGTCCTGTATCTTATATTCCTGTCGAAGGTGATCCTCAGGCTATTGTCAGTACTTGAGAAGTAGGCCGAACGGTCATAGCAGAGGTATACCTTCGCCTCCAGACCGGGGTAGGAGGAGATGAAGTAGTCTATCTCCCTCCCGATCTGTGAGTGGTTGGGATTGTCGATCCTCCCTGAAAGGAAGTCGAAAGCATCCCTTTCCCTTATATGGATGCGCCTCTTGTAGACGATGCCCATATACTTCTTCTTGAGCTCCAGGAAGACATTCCTGTTCTCATCCACCTTGCCGTAGCTTCTGAGTCTGAGCTTCTCCTTGTAGACCGGCTTCTCGAGCGAGTGGCGGATGATCCTGAAGTCATCTGTATCGTAGTAGACATTGCAGACAGTACTCTCTCCATGGCTATCGGGAATCATCTCCTTCTGGATGTCGCGCTCAAAGCC
>LVBC01000074.1 GCA_001604265.1 Spirochaetales bacterium Spiro_01 | reverse complement strand
GTCTACAGGAATGGCCATAGGATAAATGTTCCACAGTCCCTGATCAGCAACAAGCTGATCGACTCCCTGCTATCTCCATTTATCGAGGGTGCAGAGAATTATTCTGCTCCTGAGGAAATAGTGGTCGAGCAGGCAGAGGAGCCAGCACCTGAAGAGGTCGAACAGAAAGAGGCAGCAGAACCTCAGGAGAATGATGTCGAACTCTCTCGCGAATTCAGCGTCGGAAATCTTCAGTCGACCAATTATGCATATCCCCTGCTTAGCGGCCTCAAGCTCAGAGGCAACAGGCAGGCCTATTCCGAAGCTGATACAGCAAGATTCCTGGCTGCCGAATATACTAACTATGATATCGAAGCAGATTTCGAGCTCAACGAGTATATCGAGGTCTATCCCCAGCTGCTGGATGATTACTTCGGAGATAGAAAGATGATCTGCTTCGTTGTTCCTCATGCAAAGCTCGAGGAGGCCACGACCTTCCAGGGCAAGGAGGCGAACAAGCTCTTCGAGTGCGATTACACCGGCCTTGATGAGAGTGGAATGATGTGCGAATTCTATATTTCCATGGATGAACCAGAGGGGTTATACGATCTTGTCTTCGCACTTACTACAGATATGGGTGGCAAGTACGAGATCACTGACTACATCACACTCTTGCTGAGGAAGCCGGCAAAGTAGGACATATTCCCGGATACAAGGAGCTGCTTTCCTTCTGGAGGGCAGTTCCTGTCTGGTAGTGCCTTTGTTCACAACTATGCGCAGACTGCTTTTTGTACTACTTGTTCTTGCAATTTCACTTTCCGTTCTCTCTGCCCGAGATGAAAGGATCGATAGCTTTCTCGATGAGATGGAGATGTATCTGGACATCGGAAAGCTGGTCGATAGCGAGTATCTTCCTGTACTTCACGGCTACTACACGGGTTTCGGTGCAGCCGGTATCACCTCTCTCAGATATGCTGTCGATATTGTCCTCTGGATGATGGGAGAGGGGAGCGACTTTTCATCCTTTACCGAGAAAAGCCGCTTCAATGACTGGGATACGATAGCTGCAATCAGCTACAATTCCCCATATCCATACTACTTCGAGGGCCTTATAAACTATTGGCAGGGCCTGGACCACAGTGAACTCTATGCCAACGCTGCCCTAATGCCGACCTTCCCTGAAAATGGTATTGACTTTGGGTTCCTGGCCGATATGTCCATCCCGGAGCTCTATGACCTCAGAGAGGAGCTATATGCGATGGAGGAGGTCATCTACTCGGAGTATCAGCCTTCCTTCCTGGGCCTTCCAAGAAGTGAAAGAAACTGCCTGAGCTCCTACTTCCGCCAGTGTGCCGATGGGGCCACAGATTCCAGGAGGGCTGCTCTGTACGCCTTCGCGGCAGTAACTGTGGAACCGCTTCTGTGCGTCAACTGGCACTACGCGGTCGCATATGCCATGAAGGCCAATGATGAGTACATGTCTGCCCGGCTACTTCAGGAGGCACTCTTCATCTTCCCGGACAACTACTCCTTCAAGCTGCTGAAGGAGGGTTATATGAATCTTCTTGAGGAGGAGAAATGAGAAGGGCCGCTCTATACATTCTGCTGCTCACAGCTTTCATATGCCTCCTCCCTGCTGCAAGGCAGATTCCAGGAATCGACTACAGCAGATTCGACTACTCTCTGCAGGATAAAAAGCAATATAGCGTGAGCCTTGTTCTTGCAAATGGAGTCAGCGTCAAGGGTACGCTGCATGCATCCAATGGTCTCACTCTGGATGAGATGAATGCGATCATCAAGAGAAATCTCACGAACCTCAAGCTCAATCCTGGAACGGTCGCTGCAATTCCAGAGGTCGCTGAACAGTACAGGGATCAGTCGAGTGGGCAGTGGATCGTACCAGTCCTTGAGACACTTGCCGATACTATCCCAAATCCGATACCGCTCAAGCCCTCTGAAGCCTTCAATATCGCTATAGGGGAGGCAGGTGCACCAACCAGCTTAAGAGAATTCAGAGAGGTAGTTGAAGGCAAGCATAAGGATATTGCAATGGATCTGACCCTCTCAGCGCTGGACTCAAGGAAGGATGCGCTTCTTGAGAAGATTCCAGGATCCTCCTCTCTCAAGAATCTGGGAAAGCTGAAAGGCATACCTGTAATCGGTTCGCTGTACTCTCTTGCCACCTCCGGCCTGGAGCTGAAGCAGAAGTATGATGAGACTGCAGGTAGGCTCGAGTACATCGAAGAGCAGCTCGGACTCATCGAATCCTTCTATGCTCTCTGCCGTCAGGAGATGGAAGCTCTCTCAGAGAGGAACAGGAACAACGAGTGGTATATAGAATTCCCATTCAGGAAGCAGAATGTCAATTTCGATATGTGGGGTATCAAGGGTCTGGCGGGAGAGCTCTCCGTTACAGGAACATTAAGGTGCATCCAGAAGGACGACTGGGGACTTGGAGGAATGTTCCGGGGAAGAATAGTGACCCAGTTCGAGGCCCTCGATCTAGGAAAACTGGAACAGGAGTTCGTGGAGAAATCAAACTTCATCTTTTCTTCGGCAATCCGAGGCTGGAAGGTCGATCCTATAGCCAAAGGTGCAGAGCACAGCATAAAGGTGAATTCTCCATCCTCTCTCAGAAGACTTGCAATGGGGGAGATCAGCGTATACTTCAATATGGACTCTCCCGATAAGGCCAAGGATGCTCATGCGCCATGCTTTGGTTCTCTGACAAGTGAAATGGACAACTGCGAGTTCTCATTCAACGAGACCATATCACTCAAGGGAGTAATGACGAGACCTCGCCAGGAGCCTTTGGTCTCCTACTATGAGACGACCATCTCCACGGACAGGACCGATAGCGTGGACAGAAGCTATCTGCATTGGGTTTCCAATGACCCTATCTGGGATAAGTACAATGAGAATGTAGGAGCCAATGAAGGCAGTGTCTGGAGATATCTGACAGGGATAATATATCTCAAAACCAATACGATAGATACAAAATCAACAGATAAATGGGGGAGAAGGAGATGATGAAGAGGTTCTTTATTCTATCAATTGCATTGCTGATCGCAACTGCAACCATCGCTGCTGCAGATTTCTCGCAGTTCCAGAGAAGCTATGACGAAAAAGCTGCCTCGAGTGCAAGTGCCGATGCAGGCCTATCTGCCGAGGAGAAGGCCATTCTCAAGGCAGAGTTTGCAAAGGAGGGGCAGGATCTGGATTTCAACGCAGATGGCTCCATGACAATTAAGAACAGGGAGACAGGGGAGATTGTGATCCTGAATGCGGATGGCACCATAAAGGGCATAGACAGCAGTGGAAACAGCTTCGAATTCGGTATGTCCGACAAGTGGCCAAGCAATGACTATACGAAACAGCTTCCGAATCCAGAAGGCTATGGAATCAGGATAATCACGGTCACCACAGCTACCGATGGACTCATTGCAAACATAGACTGCACTGTCGACCAGGCGAAGAAGTATGCATCGGCTCTGAAGGCAAAGGGTTTTGACAAGGATGTCGAAGAAGAGGACCAGAGCATGCCCGAATACGGAATTGCTGCATACACCTTTGAAGCAGAGAATGGTAATGGATATAATGTTGTCGTTACTGTAGTATCTGCATATGGTAACAAGCAGTGCGTAATCGGCCTTTCACGGGACTGAAACAGGATATTCAATTCAGCTTTTTTCCGCTCTGGCCGGACCTGCATTTGGGAGAGAAAGAATGAAGAACCTGCATCTTTTCGGTGACTCTACATGTGCTATAAAGCAGGACTCTGCCCGTCCTGAGACCGGCTGGGGCGAGATGATAGGCAAATACCTCCCAATGGGATGGGCTGTCTACAACAATGCAGAAAATGGCATGTCGACCAAGAGCTGTCTCGATTCGGGCAACTTCTACAGAGGCCTTGATAGAATCAATCTTCTTGACTATGCCATCATCCAGTTCGGCCACAATGACAACAAGAGCGATCCAAAGAGAGGCACCGATCCCTGGGGCAGCTATCAGGCCAATCTCAGGACAATGGTACTTGCTCTAAGAGAGCGTGGAGCCAGGGTCATACTGCTCTCCCCAATTGCAAGGAGAAGATTCTCTGACGGTCTTCTCTACAATACTCATGGAGAGTATCCTGCTGCCATGGAGAGCGTTGCAGAAGAGTTCAATCTTCCATATGTCGACATGAACCTTCTCACAATGAAGTACTTCAATGAACTTGGGGAGGAAGCGACCAGGAAGTACTTCATGTTCTTCGATGCAGGAATCTATCCAAATTATCCGGAGGGCAGAGATGATAACACACATCTGCGTCCAGAGGGGGCTGAACTCATAGCCCGGATGATATACGACAATATCAAGGGATATCTTTTATAAAGTAGA
>LVBC01000073.1 GCA_001604265.1 Spirochaetales bacterium Spiro_01 | reverse complement strand
ATCTGAAGACCGGGAGAATCAGGGAGATCGAGAACAAGCAGAGTGCATTGAACGAGATCTACACCGAGTGGCTGAAGAGCCAGAAGGCCTACAACGTCGTGGATTTCGATGACCTGATACTTCTTCCGATAAGGCTGTTCGAGAAGAGACCCGATGTGCTCGAAAAGGTGCAGGAGAGGTTCAGATACATCATGGTCGACGAGTTCCAGGATACCTCCCTGCTCCAGTATCGTTTTGTTTCGATGATAGCCCAAAAGTACCACAACATCTGTGTTGTGGGCGATGATGACCAGTCGATCTACTCCTGGAGAGGTGCAAACTACAGGAACATCCAGATGTTCGAGACGGACTTTCCAGAGAGGAAGGAGTTCAAACTCGAAAGGAACTACAGGTCTACAGGCACGATCCTGGAGGCTGCCAACAATCTGATAACCCACAACGAGGAGAGGAAGCAGAAGAAGCTCTGGACAGAGGAGAGCAAGGGAAGCAATATCTATCTGATCCGCCCTGTCGATGGAGAGGATGAAGCGATGATAATTGCCGAATCCATAAAGAGAAGAGCGAAGGAGACAGGTCTGAGCTATTCGGACTTCGGCATACTCGTCAGGACGAACTCTCTTCTCACGACGCTTGAAAATGCGCTGCTTGAGAATGGAATACAGACCCAGGTCTCCGGAGGTCAGAGCTTCTTCGACCGAAAGGAGGTCAGGGACCTGATCTGCTATCTGAAGCTGATAGTGAACGACGAGGACGATGTATCCCTTCTGAGAATAATCAACACACCGAGAAGAGGCATCGGCAGAGTATCGATCGAGAAGCTAAGGGAGTATGCGGACAGGAAGCACATCTGCCTCTTCGATGCAATATCGCAGTTCGCTTATGCTGCCGATTCTCCAGTAAAGGGAAAGAGCCAGGAGGCTCTCAGGAACTTCACGTCACAGATACTGTCCTGGCAGAGTGAGCTGGAAAACAACAGAAAGGCCCATCTGCTCCAGTCGATCATAGACGACATCGACTACAGGGCGATGCTGATGGAGGAGTATCCGGAGAATCAGAAGATGGTCGACTTCAAGATGCGATCGCTTGAGTTCCTCAGAGACAGGATAGCCCGCTTTGAAAGGCACAATCCCGATGCAACCCTGCGAGATTATCTCAATCTGATGAGCATCGCAGGCAAGGAAAATGACGAGGAAGAGGACCAGGGAAAGGTCAATCTCATGACGATGCACGCCTCCAAGGGGCTTGAATTCGACACAGTCTACCTTGCAGGTGTAGAGGACAATATAATCCCCTCCTCGAGAGCTCTCGAGGAGGATCCGAAGGCAATCTTCGAGGAACGAAGACTCTTCTATGTGGCCATCACAAGGGCCCGCAGGGAGCTTACGATAAGCTATTGCGAGAAGAGGAAGGACAGGATGGGCGATGAGCACCTATGCATCCCTTCCCGCTTTCTTGAAGAGATACCGAATACACTATTCTCAGAGGAGAATGAGAACCTGCCTGGAAGCACCGTCGAGGACAAGATAGGAATGCTGGACGAGCTTCTGGCGAAGTTCAACTCCTAGATTCCGAGTGCTTTGTAGAGAAGCAGCGTATTGTCTGCATCGAGGTATGAGAGAGAGAAAGGATACGATGCCTTCTTTCCATCCACGCAGTTCTTCATATCAAGCATCACAGAGGCTATCGCATACTCGTCCTCACTCAGTACGGCACCAGGGAAGCGGCTTGAAAAGACGGTACTGCCATTGAATCTTATCCTGTCGATGACCTCTATATCCTGCTGCACAGGATTCACATCCTCCCTGTGGACAATTCGGCTTTCAACTTCGAGTGGAAGTGTGTGGGTCTTGTTCTCATCATCGAGGAAATAGAAGACAAAATCCCTGCAGCTGCCCTTCTCTCCCTCCACGTTGAAGCTTACAGGTCTTATCGGGCTTCTGTAGCACTCCGGAGTGAAATCCTCTAGCATGACCCTTCCATCATCGGTCTCGTAGTAGACTACCTCACGATGATTCTTCTTCATTGAAAGGTCTGTAAAGTGCTCGTATCTGGAGTAGGTCTGACGGATCTCGTACTCCTGGCGCTTTGCAAATACAGGCCTGAAATAGCCCTCTGAGCCAAGAATTCTTCTGGCAAGCGAAAAGCCATGGTACTCGTGGCAGATACCCATTCTCAGATAGTTCCTTCGCCCTATGATTCCACTGTCGAGGACCTTTATCAGAGCTGCATATCTTGGATAGAGGTAATACTGCTCCGCAGTCATGAAGGCATACTCGCCCTCTGAAAGGAACTTCCCGAAGGATTCCAGTTTGCCCCTATCCAATGCAAGAGGAGTCTCGCATAGCACGGCCATGCCATGCTCGAGATAGAATCTGGAGACCTCGGAGAGTTCTGACTTGAAGACGGCAATCACACAGAAGTCCGGCCTGAGGGCGAACACCTCCTCGTCGCTCATTACAACATCAAAGCCATAGTTGTCCTGGATGAACCTTTTCTTTTCCTCGTTCCTTACCTTGACGCAGACAACCTCGAAGATATCTGGCAGGGCCCTGGCTATCCTGAGATAGAAGAGACTTCTCCAACCGGAACCTATTACTGCAAAACGTATTTTATCCATGCATATAACTATATCATCAAAAGTTTTATGAATTGAATTGATTATACATTTTTTCTGATATTGTATTTATATAATATTAGTATTTAAATACT
>LVBC01000072.1 GCA_001604265.1 Spirochaetales bacterium Spiro_01 | reverse complement strand
CCCATTGCTTGTTTCAGTCGGTTTACTATAAATAAATTTTTATCAAATAAACAAGTACAAAAGGAATATTACAGATTTTTCTGATGTGTTGGAAAAGAATGAAAGGGTATATATATAATAAGGTAGAAAGGGTTACAGAAACCTACAGAAAGTGATATGGAAATTATTGCAATGCTATTGACAAGTATCTTTTGCTTTGTTTATAGTACATTCTGCATGTTGTATCAGGCCCTACCAACCTGTATGCGCAGTGCACAAAAAATTATATTGCCCATGTAGCTCAGTGGTAGAGCACCGCCTTGGTAAGGCGGGGGTCGGCGGTTCAAATCCGCCCGTGGGCTCTCTTTTTTTCTAGACGGTACAGACCGAGGAGATAAATGTTATGGCAGATAAGAAGAAAGGCCCTGTAGAAAAGATTGCTCTTCAGTGCACAGAGTGCAAGCAGAAGAACTATACTACTGAGAAGAACAGACGTAATACTCCGGGTAAGCTCGAGCTTATGAAGTATTGCCCCTTCGAGCGTAAGCACACTCTTCACAGAGAAACAAAGATCAAATAAGTCCGAGAGAAATCGGATCGTTTTCGAGGTACGAGCAGGTCAATAGCTCCAACGGTAGAGCACTGGTCTCCAAAACCGGGTGTTGTAGGTTCGAATCCTACTTGGCCTGCTGGTACCTCGAAAGACAGAATGGAGATATGAGTAGATGAACAAGATTGTTAGATATTTCAAGGATTGTGCTCTTGAGATGAAGAAGGTCTCCTGGCCATCACGCCAGATGGTGATCTCTTCCACCAAGGTCGTAATCGTAGCAACAATTGTTTTCGCTATTGTACTCGGTCTCGTTGATTTCCTTCTTCTCAAGGGAATCTTCCTGATTTTCTAATCACAAGGAATTCAAATGGCTAAGGGTTGGTACATCGTTCACACTTATTCCGGTTACGAGCAGAAGATCCAGAGGACCATCGAGAAGATGAGAGAGATGGATCCGGAGTTCGCTCTCAACGTCTTCGATGTAAAGGTTCCAGTTGAGATTGTCACCGAAATCAAGGACGGCAAGAAGAAAGAGGTCAAGAGGAAGCTTCTTCCTGGCTACATTCTTGTCGAGATCGACTTCCCAGAAGATGCCACTTGGAAGAACTCCTATTCCAAGATCAAGAGAATCCAGGGTGTTACAGGCTTTGTTACCGCAATGCCTGGCAAGAAGCCTCTTCCAATGAGCGCATTGGAGATGAAAGAGATCATGCAGAAGACTGGCGAAATGCCGGCAGAGACCACATTCAGACCTAAGCAGAACTTCACCGTAGGTGAGGAGGTCAAGATCATCGATGGCCCATTCGAGTCCTTCACAGGCTCCATCGAGGAGATCGATACCGTAAAGGGCAGAATGAGGGTATCTGTTGAGATCTTCGGCAGACCAACACCTGTTGAAGTCGAGTACTTCCAGGTAGAGAAAGTAATTCTCTAATATACTACAGGGACGGAACTTGACGCCGCCCCTTTAGTCGATTTTTGACATCGTCAAGCTGAAATCTAAATCTCCCCGCACAAGCACTTGCTGTCCGGGTGGAAGCCAGATCGTATGACTGGCGTTATTACCAGCGTGAAGTACGTATATCGGTCAACTCAGACCATACTTCAACGTAAGGAGAAAGAAAATGGCAAAGAAGAAGGTTACTGCAGTAATCAAGTTGCAGTGTCCTGCCCAGAAGGCTACACCAGCACCACCAATCGGTCCTGCTCTTGGCCCTCATGGCGTCAGCGCCCCACAGTTCGTCCAGCAGTTCAATGACAAGACCAAGAGCTATGAACCTGGACTCATCCTCCCAGTTATCATTACTGTCTATGCCGATAAGAGTTTTACTTTTATCCTCAAGACTCCTCCTGCCGCAGTTCTGATCAAGAAGGCACTTGGAATCGAGACTGCTAGTGGCACACCTAACAAGGTCAAGGTCGGCAAGCTCACAGATGCTCAGCTTACCGAGATTGCTACTACCAAGCTCCCGGATCTCAACGCATTCACAATCGAGGCTGCCAAGAAGGTCATCGCAGGTACTGCTCGTTCAATGGGCGTAGAGGTGGAGAAGTAAGATGAAAAGAGGAAAGAAATATCAGGAAGCTGCAAAGAAGGTTGATAGAAATCAGCTCTATTCCATGCAGGCAGCAGCACAGCTCGTAAAGGAGTGTGCCTATGCAAAGTTCACCGAAACTGTAGAGCTTTCAGTCTCTCTTACTCTCAAGAAGGGCCAGACAGTCAGAGATACAGTCGTTCTTCCAAACCAGTTCCATGCTCAGAAGAAGATTCTCGTATTCGCCAAGGGCGAGAAGGCTCAGGAAGCTCTTGATGCCGGCGCAACCTATGTTGGCGATACCGATCTCATCGAGAAGGTCAGAGGTGGTTGGATGGACTTCGATGTTGCAGTTGCAACCCCGGATATGATGAAGGACGTAGGTCGTCTTGGTCCTGTTCTCGGTAGAAGAGGCCTCATGCCGAACCCAAAGACCCACACAGTCACCTTTGATATCAAGGCAGCACTCGCTGAGTTGAACAAGGGTCGTGTAGAGTTCCGCGCAGACAAGACAGGTGTTGTACACCTCGCTGTCGGCAAGGTCAACATGACAGCTGAACAGATTGCCGAGAATGCTTCTGTCGCTCTTGCTGAGATCATCAGGAAGAAGCCAGTAGATGCAAAGGGAGACTTCGTTTCTTCCGTAGCACTCTCTTCGACAATGGGCCCTGGCATTCGCGTAGAGAACAAGGTCAGCGAAGACAAGTAAGGAGGTAGACAAGAATGGAAAACTATCAGACTCGTATTACCCCTGCCAAGGAAGATGCTGTAAAGGCTCTCAAGGATGAGTTCTCCGGATACAACGGATTCATCTTCACAGAGTACAGAGGCATGACTGTTGCACAGATCACCGAGCTCAGAACCGAGCTCAGGAAGAATGATGCACAGTACCGCGTCATCAAGAACCGCTTCGCCAAGATCGCAATGAAGGAGCTTGGAAAGAGTGGTGCAGAGGAGCAGATGGTCGGTCCTACCGCTATTGCTCTTGCCAAGGGTGATGAATCCAATGTCGTTGCCAAGGCCCTCTATGCTGCAATCAATAACGGTTCCCCAATGCAGGTCAAGGGTGCTCTCATCGATGGAGAGCTCATGAGTGCAGATCAGGTGGAGGCACTGTCCAAGCTTCCGACCAAGCTGGAGCTCATCGCTTCTCTCATGGGTACCATGAAGGCACCTGTGCAGAAGCTTGCTGCTACACTGCTTGCGTATGTCGAATCAAAGGGCGGCGTTGCTGCTTCTGAAAACTGAAAATACAGTCCTAGTCTTCGTTAAATAGTAACCTGCTAGACTGTCACAAAATATCTTAAGGAGAAGATAATATGGCTACAAAAGAAGAGATCCTCGAGTCTATTGCTCAGATGTCCGTAATGGAGGTCGCTGACCTCATCAAGATGATGGAAGAGAAGTTCGGTGTTGTTGCTGCAGCTGCTGCAGTTGCTGCTCCAGGCGCTGCTGCTGCCGCAGAAGAGGTCGAAGAGCAGACCGAGTTCAACGTTTCCCTCGTTTCCGTCGATGCTGCAAAGAAGATTGCATGTATCAAGGAAGTCCGCGCTATCACCGGCCTTGGCCTCAAGGAAGCCAAGGATCTCTGCGAGAAGGGCGGCATGCTGAAGGAAGGCGTTTCCAAGGAAGAGGCTGCTCAGATGAAGGAAAAGCTCGAAGCAGCTGGTTGTGTCATCGAAGTCAAGTAAGACTCGTTAACTTTTCGGGACCCAATTCGGTCCCGGACAGATGCCACTGGAGGGGCTTGACCTCTCTGGTGGCATATACTGTCTAAATATGACAGTAATCAACACGTGCAGCGATGCACAGAGAAATCGGGCAGTTTTCTGTCCAATTATCGGAGGGTACATTGATGGTTGCCAAAGGCAAAATCATTGAACGTAAATACATTGGTTCTGATTTCCAGGAAGTCTGTGAGATGCCAAACCTCATTGGCGTGCAGACCGATAGCTACGAGCGCTTCCTGCAGATAGAGAGAATTAAGAAAGGCGAAAAGGTCGATCCAAAATATGGTCTTGAAGCAGTTTTCAGAAATACATTCCCTATCAAGAGTCAGAATGAAGAGATGACTCTCAACTACGATGGCTATACTCTTGATTTCGATAACATGAAGTACACAGAGACCGAGTGCAAGAAGAAGAGCGCCACCTACAGTGTACCAGTAAAGGCAAAAATAGTTCTTGAGCTCAAGAACGGCGAGCTCAGGGAGAAGGAGATCTTCTTTGGCGATATCCCTCTCATGACCGAAAGAGGCACCTTCATCGTCAACGGTGCCGAACGTGTCGTCGTTTCACAGATCCACAGATCTCCTGGTGTAATCTTCCAGAGAGAAAAGGGTGTCTACTCATCCAGGATCATCCCTTACCGCGGCTCCTGGCTGGAGTTCGAGATCGATGAGAAGAGAGACATCATCTGTGCCAAGATAGATAGAAAGAAGCGCATTCTCGGAACTCTCTTCCTCCGCGCAATCGGTGTCGATTCCAGAGAGAAGATCGTCTCAGCCTTCTACAAGAGCGAGAGCGTCGAGTTCGGCGAGGAGAACAGAGAAGAGGTCGAGAACCGCTTTGCATACAAGGACATCTACGGCGAAGAGGATGGCGAGAAGGTCAAGATCGTCCGCGCCGGAGACCAGCTCCTTGCACATACGATCGACAGACTCATTGCCGCAGGCATCAAGTCTGTAGAGCTTGTAGACATGGACGGAGAGGGAACCCTGCACTCTGACATGATCCTCAACTGTCTCGAATTCGAGTCCACAAAGTACACCAGAGAGGGCGAGGACGAGCCTACCAAGGAGGATTACCTTGGTGTCATCTACGATGTCCTCATGCCAGGTGAGATGATCAGTATGGAGAGGGCCGAAAGGGACCTTCCAGAGATGTTCTTCACCGACAGAAGGTACAACCTCGGTGCTGTAGGCCGCTACAAGTTCAACAAGAAGTTCGGCAATCCTGAAGAGGAGAACATGAACACGGACTGCACTGTCCTCACTCCGCAGGATATCGTCAATACAATGGGCTACCTTATCAAGGTATATATCAGAGAGGCCAACATCGATGATATCGACCACCTTGGAAACAGACGTGTCCGTTCTGTAGGCGAGCTGCTCCAGACCCAGCTTTCCAGCGCCTTCTCCAGAATGGAGAGGATCGCACGCGAGAGAATGAACCTCGAGGTCGCTGCAACTGTACGCCCTCAGGATGTCATCTCCATCAAGCCGGTAGTCGCTGCAATCAGGGAGTTCTTCGGTTCCTCGCAGCTTTCACAGTTCATGGACCAGGTGAACCCACTTGCCGAGCTCACCCACAAGAGAAGACTCAATGCTCTCGGCCCAGGTGGTCTTTCAAGGGATCGCGCAGGCTTCGAGGTCAGAGATGTACACTACACCCACTACGGCAGAATGTGTCCTATCGAGACTCCTGAAGGTCCGAACATCGGTCTTATCGTCTCCCTTGCAAACTATACCCGCATCAACGAGTATGGCTTCCTCGAGACTCCATACAGAAAGGTCGTCGATGGTGTTGCCACCAACATCGTAAAGTATCTTGATGCCACCGATGAGGAGAAGTACTTCATTGGCCAGGCGTCTGCAAAGCTTGACAAGGATGGCCACTTCCTCGATCAGGAGGTTCCTGTAAGGCATCAGGGCGACTACTCAACTAGAAGGCCGGAAGACATCAAGTACATGGATGTATCTCCGAAGCAGGTAATCTCTGTTGCCGCATCCCTGATCCCATTCCTCGAGCACGATGATGCAAACCGTGCACTGATGGGCTCCAACATGCAGCGTCAGGCAGTTCCTCTTCTCTTCCCAGAGGCCCCAAGAGTAGGTACTGGAATGGAGAGAAAGACCGCATACGACTCCGGTGTCCTGGTGAAGGCAAAGAGGGGTGGTGTAGTAATCTACGCATCCGCATCCGAAGTCCGCGTCAAGGTAAATCCAGAGGAGTGCGAGATCGAGGGCGAGATCGATACCTATGAGGTACAGAAGTTCCAGAGAGCAAACCAGGATACCTGTCTCAACCAGAAGACCATCGTCGATGTCGGTCAGGTCGTAGAGAAGGGAACCGTACTTGCAGATGGACCTGCAACCCAGAATGGCGAGCTTGCTCTTGGAAGGAACATCCTTGTTGGCTTCGTTCCATGGAACGGCTACAACTACGAGGATGCTGTCCTTATCAGCGAGAGAGTCGTCAGAGAGGATATCTACACCTCGATCCATATCAGCGAGCTTTCGATCGATATCCGTGAGACCAAGCTCGGACCAGAGAAGCTCACAAGAGATATTCCGAACACCTCCGAGAGGATGGTCGCAGCCCTCGATGCAGAAGGTATCGTTACCATCGGTACATATGTGCGCCCAGGCTCTATCCTCGTAGGCAAGGTGACACCGAAGTCGGTCAGCGATTCGACTCCTGAGTTCAAGCTCCTCAATTCCATCTTCGGTGAGAAGGCCAAGGAGGTCAGGGACTCATCCCTCAAGGTCCCACATGGAACAGAGGGTACAGTCATCGACATCCAGAGGATGAAGAAGAGCGACAACAGCGAGCTTCCTGCTGGCGTAGAGGAGAAGATAACAGTCCTGATCGCAACCAAGAGAAAGCTCACTCAGGGCGATAAGATGGCAGGCCGCCACGGAAACAAGGGTGTCGTATCCAGGATCCTTCCAGAGGAGGATATGCCATACATGGAGGATGGTACTCCACTCGATGTCTGTCTCAACCCACTCGGTGTTCCTTCTCGAATGAACATCGGTCAGCTGATGGAGACCCAGCTCGGCTGGGCTGCAGTCAAGCTCGACGAGTGGTACTCATCTCCTGTCTTCCAGTCCGCTTCAATGGAGCAGATCGAGGAGAAGATGAAGGAAGCAGGCCTTCCAGTATCCAGCAAGACCATCCTGAGGGATGGCAGAACAGGTATCCCATTTGTAAACCCAGTATTCTGCGGCTACATCTACTACCTGAAGTTGCACCACCTCGTCGATGACAAGATGCATGCAAGAAGCACCGGTCCATACTCGCTCGTTACCCAGCAGCCACTCGGCGGCAAGGCACAGTTCGGCGGACAGAGACTTGGTGAGATGGAGGTATGGGCACTCGAAGCATACGGCGCTGCAAACAACCTCCAGGAGCTTCTTACCATCAAGTCCGATGATATGAACGGCAGAGTCAAGATCTACGAGTCCATCGTAAAGGGCGATCCGGCACAGCCAGCAGGCATGCCAGAGGCCTTCAACGTACTCGTACAGGAGATCAGAGGCCTTGCACTCGATATGAGCGTATATGACAGTGATGGAAAGCAGGTCGCTCTCACAGAACGTGACCAGCAGATCATCAACAAGAAAGAGAAGGGATCCATCTAAGGAGGAATAGGGTATGAATGAGATTAAGGATTTTGACAATATTCAGATAAGACTCGCTTCCCCTGAGCAGATCAAGGCATGGTCCTATGGCGAGGTCAAGAAGCCAGAGACCATCAACTACAGAACTCTCAGACCAGAAAAGGATGGTCTCTTCTGCGAAAGGATCTTCGGTACCACGAAGGAGTGGGAGTGCTACTGTGGAAAGTTCAAGTCCATCCGTTACAAGGGCATGGTCTGCGACCGCTGTGGCGTCGAAGTAACGAATACAAAGGTCAGAAGAGAGAGGATGGGCCACATCACCCTCGCATCTCCAGTATCCCACATCTGGTACTACAGATCCGTTCCATCCAGAATGGCTCTCCTTCTGGGTATCTCCAGAACAGACCTCCAGAGTGTCCTCTACTATGAGAAGTACATCGTCACCGATCCAAAGGATGTCGATGCACTGCGCCTGAATCAGGTTCTCACAGAGGAGCAGTATATCGAGGCTGTCGACCAGTATGGCGAGGATATGTTCGAGGCAGGAATGGGCGCAGAGGCTATCCGTCTGCTGCTTTCCAGACTCGACCTCGACGAGCTCTCTGTACAGCTCAGAGAGGAGATGAGAGAGAAGGGCGGTGCCAAGGACTCCAGACTTCTCAAGAGGATCAAGGTCGTAGAGGACTTCCGCGATTCTGGCAACAGACCCGAGTGGATGGTGCTTACTGTAATTCCAGTAATCCCACCAGATCTCAGACCTATGGTCCAGCTGGATGGCGGCCGCTTCGCTACCAGTGACCTCAATGACCTCTACAGAAGGGTCATCAACAGGAACAACAGACTCCAGAGACTCATCTCTCTCCATGCTCCCGATATCATCATCCGCAACGAGAAGAGAATGCTCCAGGAGGCTGTCGATGCACTCTTCGACAACTCGAAGAGAAAGAGAGTTGTAAAGGGCGCATCCAACCGCCCACTCAAGTCCCTTTCCGATATGCTGAAGGGCAAGCAGGGCCGTTTCAGACAGAACCTGCTCGGAAAGCGTGTCGACTACTCCGGTCGTTCCGTAATCGTCGTCGGCCCAGAACTCAGGATCCATCAGTGCGGTGTTCCATCCAAGATGGCCCTCGAGCTCTACAAGCCATTCATAATGAGAAGACTTGTCCAGAAGGATGTTGCTACCAACATCAAGAGGGCAAAGACCCTCGTCGATCAGGAGACTCCAGAGGTATGGGCAGAGCTCGATGCTGTCGTCAAGGAGCATCCAGTAATGCTGAACCGTGCGCCAACACTCCATCGTCTCGGTATCCAGGCCTTCGAGCCGGTACTCGTCGATGGAAAGGCACTCAAGCTCCACCCACTCGTATGTCATGCATTCAACGCTGACTTCGATGGTGACCAGATGGCAATCCATGTACCACTCACTCAGGCAGCCCAGCTCGAGTGCTGGACACTTATGCTCTCTGCAACAAACCTGCTTGACCCTGCAAACGGCAAACCGATCGTATACCCATCACAGGATATGGTCCTTGGTATCTACTACATGACGAAGCAGATGGATGAGGATCCAGAGACCGGCTTCAAGGTAAAGGGTACCGGACACTACTATAACAGCCTTGCAGAGATCGAGGCGGCCATCGACCAGGAGGCCGTAAGCTACAACGCTCTGATCAACTTCCGCTTCAAAGAGGGCCTTGTCATCGTGCAGGCCGATGGAAGCAAGGAGATCGCAGACGGCAAGAGCTGGTTCAAGACCACTCCGGGCAGAATTCTCTTCAATGCAGCACTTCCAGAGGGAGTTCCATTCCAGAACTATGTTCTCGGTGACAAGCAGCTCAAGAAGGTCATTG
This sequence comes from Spirochaetales bacterium Spiro_01, assembly GCA_001604265.1. Lineage (GTDB taxonomy): Bacteria > Spirochaetota > Spirochaetia > Sphaerochaetales > Sphaerochaetaceae > Bullifex. Next base: position 3,590 of record LVBC01000072.1, on the reverse strand, counting down.
GCGAGACTATCCGCGATGCAAAGGCTTCCGTTGCTATCAAGCTCCTCGACTCGATCAAGGATATTGGCTACAAGTATGCAACACTCTTCGGTGCCACCATCGGTCTTTCCGATATGATCATTCCTGATGCAAAGAAGGATCTCGTAGAGAAGGCCAATGACCAGCAGGCAACCATCCTTTCGCAGTACCGCTCCGGTCAGATCACTCCAGAAGAGAGATACAACAGGATCGTATCCCTCTGGAGAGATACCAACGAGGTACTCACCGACGCTCTGATGAAGGAGCTGGAGAGCAGCCAGCACGGCTTCAACCCTCTGTACCTGATGGCAGCATCCGGTGCAAGAGGTTCCAGGACCCAGATCAGACAGCTCGGTGCAATGAGAGGCAACATGGCAAAGTCCACTGGTGAGATCATCGAGCTCCCGATCAAGTCCAACTTCAAGGAAGGACTTTCCATCATCGAGTTCTTCATCTCCACCAACGGTGCAAGAAAGGGTCTTTCCGATACTGCACTCAAGACAGCAGAGGCTGGTTACCTCACCAGAAGACTCGTCGATGTCAGCCAGGATGTTGTCGTCAACATCGATGACTGCCACACGATCAACGGTATCTGGAGAAGTGCAATCAAGGACGGAGACGAAATCGTCGAGCACCTTGCCGATAGAATCATCGGCCGCTGCCCAGTCGACGACGTCATCCACCCATTCAAGCTCAATGAAGATGGTTCCCACCTCGTACTTGCAAAGGCAAACGAGCTCATCGATGAGACAACAGCAAAGGCAATAGAGGATGCCGGAATCGAAAGGGTCTTCCTCAGAACTGTTCTCACCTGTGAGGCCGAACACGGTGTCTGTGCAAAGTGCTATGGTAGAAACCTTGCAAACAACAGGCCAGTCGATATCGGTGAGGCTGTCGGTATCATCGCTGCCCAGTCCATTGGTCAGCCTGGTACACAGCTTACGATGAGAACCTTCCATCAGGGTGGTACTGCATCTGCGGCCGCAGAGGCGAACAAGCTCAGCTTCGACCACATCGTCATCGTAGGTTCCATCACTGGCAATATGATTGTCCGCGAGGCCGATGGCAGAAGGATCTTCCCAAGAAAGGGTTCGATCCAGCTCTCCTCCGTACTCAAGGAGATCACAGGCATGTACGACAAGCTCTATGTAGAGGATGGCGGACTTGTAGCAAAGGGCTCAGATCTCTATGAGAAGGATGGTGCAGTCGAGAAGTCAGATCTCAACGGTGTCTTCCGCATCATGGAAGGAAGAGCATTCATCCTTGCTCAGCCAGCTATCCACAAGGTAGGTCCAGGCTCCGAGCTCTGTGTCGAAGAGAACCAGATCGTAGAGGCTGGTCAGCCGATCGTCGAGTTCGATCCATTCAGCGAACCTATCCTTGCAGAGCAGAGCGGTACAGTACTCTTCGCCGACATGAAGGAGGACGTTACCCTTATCAATGAGGTCAACGAGGAGACCGGCAATGTCGAGAGAAGAATCACCGAGCACAGACTCGAGAACCTCCAGCCACGTATCGTCATCAGAGACGACGAGGGCAACGATGTAGAGACCTACGCCATGCCAGGCGGTGCCTACATCCAGGTATCTGAAGGTGACAGGATCGGTGCAGGTACAATCCTTGCAAAGCTCTCCAAGGCTTCGCAGAAGACCAACGATATCACAGGTGGTCTTCCAAGAGTCGGAGAACTCTTCGAGGCAAGAAGACCAAAGAACCCAGCAGTCCTTGCTCAGGTTTCCGGTACAGTCGAGGTCGGCGAGCTCCACAAGGGCAAGGTCTCTGTATCAGTGACCGATGCCTTCGGCAAGGAGTTCAAGCACCAGGTACCTGTAACTGCAAACCTCCTGGTAAGAACTGGTGATACTGTAGAAGCAGGCGAGCCACTCTGCGATGGAGCAAAGAGCCCACACGACATTCTCAACATCCTTGGCGAGAATGCTCTCCAGGCCTTCCTTGTGGATGAGGTACAGCAGGTCTACAGAACACAGGGTGTAGATATCAACGACAAGCACCTCGGTATCATCATCCGCCAGATGCTGAGAAAGGTACAGATCGTCGATGTAGGTGATACTGAGTTCATCCACAACCAGCAGGTCGACAAGCATGCGTTCATGGTCGAGAACGAGAGAGTAAAGGCAGGTGGCCTCAAGCCGGCTGTTGCAAAGCCTCTCCTCCTTTCGATCACACGTGCTTCCATCGCAATGGGCTCCTTCATCTCGGCCGCTTCCTTCCAGGAGACGACCAAGGCCTTGACAGACGCCGCAATTGCTGGTAGTAAAGATGAGCTGAGAGGTCTGAAGGAGAACGTCATCATTGGACACCTCATCCCAGCTGGTACTGGTATGAAGAAGTACAGGAATGTCACTCTCGAGGACGAGAAGCTGCTGGAGGAGCTGAAGAACAGAGTCGAAGAGGCCAAGGCCGAGATGAAGGCCGAGGAGATCGACGACAATGACTTCGACGCAGCAGAACTTGCAGATATGAAGACTGTAGGAGACAGTGCCGAATTCGAAGCTGCTGGCTTCGATGAGGAGGATAGCAACGAATAAGCTGCCTGTTGGCTCTTATTTGTCCCCGTGGCCAGTTGTCTCATGCTGACTGCAGTTTTTGATAAAGCGCCGCCTGTGCGGCGCCCAGGTTTGCATATGTGAGAATGCAGACCGAAAAAATTAAGGAGCGTATCGAAAGATGCCTACTATTAATCAGCTTATAAGAAAGGGTAGAACTAGTCAGAAGAACAAGACCAAGTCCCCAGCTCTTGAGGGCTGCCCACAGAAGAGGGGTACCTGTACAAGAGTTATGACCGTAACCCCTAAGAAGCCTAACTCAGCTCTTAGAAAGGTAGCTCGTGTAAGACTTTCCAACGGTATCGAGGTCACCGCTTACATCCCTGGTATTGGCCACAACCTCCAGGAGCACTCTGTTGTTCTCATCAGAGGCGGACGTGTAAAGGACCTTCCTGGTGTACGTTATCACATCGTTCGTGGTAGCAAGGATACACTCGGTGTTGCCGATAGAAAGAGAAGCCGCTCCAAGTACGGTGCAAAGAAGCCAAAGGCTTGATAGGGAGGAGAGTGAACTATGTCTAGAGCAAAAACCCCAGTCAGGCCACAGCGCCAGGATGTTGTATACAACAGCGTCGCAGTCGAGAAGTTCATCTGCCGCATGATGATCGATGGAAAGAAGAACCTTTCCGCAAGCATCCTCTATGAGGCAATGAGCACAATCGGAGAGAAGTCCGGGCAGCCAGCACTCGATGTCTTCAACAAGGCCGTCGACAATGTAAAGCCAATGGTCGAAGTCAAGGCAAGAAGAGTTGGTGGTGCCACCTATCAGGTACCTACCGAGATCAGAGAGTCCAGAAGAGAAGCTCTCGCAATGAGATGGATCATCGCAGCAGCTAGAACCAGATCTGGAAAGTCCATGGCAGAGAAGCTTGCCAACGAGCTCCTTGATGCATTCAATTCGACAGGTGCAGCTTTCAAGAAGAAGGAAGATATGCACAGGAATGCAGATGCAAACAAGGCATTCAGCCACATCAGGTTCTGAGTCGGAACTCTTCAAGAGAAAAA
>LVBC01000071.1 GCA_001604265.1 Spirochaetales bacterium Spiro_01 | reverse complement strand
CTCATCATGTACACAACAGTAGCTGATGCCCACCTCGATGCAACGATCGAGGGCTTCAACGCCAAGTATCCTGATATCAAGGTCAACTACACCTATGGTGGTGCAGGCGACTGCAAGGCCAGAATCCAGGCCGAGGCTGCAAATCCTCAGGCAGACGTCATGTTCGGCGGTCTCCAGTTCGCAGACCTCAAGAACTATGGACAGTACTTCGAGCCATATGTAAGTGCAAACAGCAAGAATATCATGGCAGACTATCAGCTCGAGAGCGGACTCATCACATTCCACGATGCCCAGATTCCATGCATCATCGTCAACGACGAGCTCGAGAAGCAGCTTGGCGTCAAGGTAACAGGCTGGGAATCCCTCCTCGATCCAAAACTCAAGGGAAAGATCGCCATCGCAAACCCGACCTCCTCCTCTTCTGCCTGGAACTGGATGCAGTGTCTTCTGACCGACTTCGGCGGCTATGACAGCCAGGCAGCCTGGGACTACATCGAGAAGTTCATCCCTCAGGTAGTTCTCCAGGACTCCTCCTCCGCTCCATTCAAGAAGACCTGCAAGGGCGAGTACGCTGTCGGTCTCACCTATGAGCCTCTCGTGATCATGAACGAGGATCTCGCATTCCCTGGCAACCATGTTGTCTACTGGGAAGAGGGTGTCACCTCTGTCGGTTTCGCATCCGCAATCATCAAGGGAGCAAAGAACCTCGAGAATGCAAAGCTGTTCATGGACTTCCTGCAGAGCGACGAAGGCCAGTCTATCTACCTCAGCGTAGGTGCACGTCCTGTTACGACCAGCAAGCTCGAGGGCGCAAACCCGATCATGGTCGACCTTTCGAAGATCAACTACAAGGCAGCAGACACCGAAGCTCTTGCAGCAAACAAGACAGCCATCTGCGACAGATGGAAGGAAGTCTGGGCAGCCAAGGCAGCCAAGTAAGATCCGAGCAGTCGGATACATCGAGAGCTCTGCCACAGGGCAGGGCTCTTTTGACTACAGAAGAATTTTGGAGCAAGCATGAACGTCGGAATATCAATCAAGCACGCAGTCAAGAAGTACGGAGATTTTACAGCCATTCCGGACCTTTCCCTTGAGATCAGACCAGGTGAGTTCTTCACACTCCTCGGCCCCTCCGGCTGTGGCAAGACCACCCTTCTGAGAATGATTGCTGGCTTCAACTCCATAGAGGGCGGAGAGTTCTACTTCGGTACTCGACTGATCAACAACCTGGACCCCGCCAAGAGAAACATCGGCATGGTCTTCCAGAACTATGCAATATTCCCACACCTTACAGTCAGAAAGAATGTAGCCTTTGGCCTTCAGAACAGGAAGATGCCAAAGGAGCAGATAGCAGAGCAGACGACGAGGTTCCTCGGCCTTATGAAGATCGAGGAGTATGCCGACAGGAAGCCCGAGCAGCTCTCGGGTGGTCAGCAGCAGAGAGTCGCTCTTGCCCGTGCACTTGCAATCGAACCGGATGTCCTGCTTATGGACGAGCCTCTTTCCAACCTCGATGCCAAGCTCAGGGTCGAGATGCGAGAGGTGATCAGGGAGATACAGAACAGGCTTGGCATCACGACAGTTTATGTGACCCATGACCAGGAGGAGGCCATGGCCGTCTCCGACCGTATCGCAGTAATGTCCGGAGGCGTCATCCAGCAGGTAGGTTCGCCAAAGAATCTCTACCAGAGACCTGCAAACCTCTTCGTCTCGACCTTCATCGGAAGGACCAATGTAATGACAGGTACCATCTACAGGGATGAAAACATAGAGGGAGTCGAGCTCTTCGATGGCACCAGAGTTCCAATGAACAACCTGGTAAATGCCCAGAAAGGCCAGAATGTGATAGTCTCGATCCGCCCAGAGGAGCTCTTCATCGAGGAGAATGGAAGAGAAGGTCTCTCGGCAAGGGTCGCCTACTCTACCTTCCTTGGCCTCAACACCCACTACTTCGTGGACCTTTCGGATGGAAAGCGCGCCGAGATCATCCAGGAGTCCAGGATCGATGACATCATCGAGAATGGAACAGAGGTAAAGCTCGGAATCAAGGCAGAGAAGATAAACGTGTTCACCGAAGATGGCAAGGCAGCCCTTGTCAGATAGGAGGGAGCAATGAAGAGAAAAGCAGATTTCTGGGTCGTTGCAAGCCTGGTGGTCCTTGCCATCTACCTGCTGTTCATGCTCTATCCGCTGATGAAGGTCATGACCAAGTCGGTATTCGATGCAGAGACTGGTGCTTTCACAATGAAGTACTTCAAGCAGTTCTTCGGCCAGAAGTACTACTCCAGCACGCTGGTCCACAGCTTCAATGTCGCCATAACCTCGGCCTTCTTCTCTCTCATTGTAGGTATCCCGCTTGCATACCTATACAATGCATACGAGATAAAGGGAAGAAAGACACTGCAGATGCTGATAATCCTCAGCAGCATGTCAGCTCCATTCATCGGAGCCTACTCCTGGATTCTTCTGCTCGGCAGAACAGGCCTCATAGCGAAGTTCATAAGAGAGTATACAGGAATCATCATTCCGACGATCTACGGCTTCAAGGGCATCGTCCTTGTAATGGTGACAAAGCTCTACCCCCTGGTATTCCTGTACGTTTCCGGTGCGCTGAAGAATGTAGACAACTCGCTTCTCGAGGCCTCTGCAAATATGGGAAGGACCGGTGCAAGGAGATTCCTTACTGTCATTCTTCCACTCTGCATGCCCTCGATTCTGGCTGCAGCTCTCATGGTATTCATGAGATCGCTGGCTGACTTCGGCACGCCTATGATGATAGGCGAAGGCTACATGACCTTCCCTGTCATCATATACAATGAGTATGTAGGCGAGGTCGGCACGAACCACAACTTCGCAGCTGCTGTATCTGTAATTGCAATAGGAATAACACTGGTCGTATTCATGCTGCAGCGCTACGCTTCGCTCAGGACGAGCTTCCATATGAGTGCAATGCATCATATAGAGAGGAAGAAGCCAAGGCTTGTCGGTTCGCTCTGCATCCACCTGTACGCCTACACAGTAGTTGCGATCTCCATCCTGCCACAGGCATATCTCATCTACCTGTCCTTCAGGAACACGAGCAAGAGCGGCAACGCCTTCCGCCCTGGCTATTCACTAGCCTCCTACAAGTATGTCTTCAACAACATGGGCAACAGCATCTTCAATACGATAAGGATCTGTGGTGGTGCGCTTGTCATGATCATCGTGCTTGCAATCCTGATCTCGTATCTGGTAGTCAGGAGAAGCAACAGGATAAACAGAGTCATCGATACTCTCTCGATGATTCCGTACATCATCCCAGGTGCAGTCATAGGTATTGCCCTGATCATGTCCTTCAACAGTCCGAAGTTCCCTCTGGTCGGCACAGCCTGGATCCTCATCATCGCAATGTGCATAAGAAGAATCCCATATACCATCAGAAGTACAGTTGCTGTTCTCGGACAGATTCCGCTCTCGATCGACGAGGCTGCAGAATCCCTGGGTGCTGGAAAGGTGAAGACACTTGTGAAGATCACAATTCCAATGATGCTTTCCGGTATCTTCTCCGGTGCTGTAATGAGCTGGGTCACACTCATAACCGAGCTCTCATCCTCCATCCTGCTCTACAACTACAAGACGATGACGCTGAACCTCGCAGTCTACATGATGGTCGCAAAGGGATCCGATGGCAGAGCCTGTGCAATGTCCACCATCCTTACGGCCTTCACTATCCTGACCCTCGTCATCTTCAACAAGTTCAGCAAGAACGGCGAGCTTATGATGTAATTAGGACTCAAGGACAATTCGAGGTCTGGCACAGACCAGACCTCGTTCTCTTCAGAGCGATGAAAACAAGATATCAGAGTGCAGCTATATAGCTGAGACCAGTAATATCGTGGATATCTGCAATCGGCATCGCTTTCTGTTTCATCTTGATTGCAATTTCCTTTCTGCTTTCTTCTATACCTAGGTTTCTGTTTTCAGCTCGGTCCTCTTCAAGATACTTAGCAAAGAGTTCATCGAACTTTGTTGCCATGGCCTTCCTGCTCAGAGGAACATCAGGGACATACCCCAGGCAAAGATGAATGTAAAGAGATTCGAAGAGAAGTTGACCATATCGTTGTCGAAGAATCTTATTCCCCTCTTAAGAACTCTTCTGTTTCCAAGCGCATCCTTCTCCTTCTCGGTAAGCTTTCCCTCCTCATCGAGGTAGTGGGCCTGCACTGTGATACCAAGAACACTGTCGACAAGAC
>LVBC01000070.1 GCA_001604265.1 Spirochaetales bacterium Spiro_01 | reverse complement strand
CCAGACCGGTACGTACGGTGGTGTGAGAGGAAAGCCTCAGCTGGAAAACGGATGCTGAGGCCTACCTACTCGATTGAAATCCTTGATTTTCTCCTTTCTTTTGCTAGGACATACAAACATAGTCTTTGAAAACTAAGTATTTGATTTGTTCTTGTTTGATGATTCTGTATTCAAATTTGCAGATTCAGTTAATTTTTTGATTGACTGTATTCAAACCTTGGAAGTAATATTTGAATTGTATGAATAATCGGGAGAGTATATGTTACAGAGTCGAGATATTGCAACAGTGATATACGATACCCTGGCAGAGAGGATTCTCAATCTTGATCTGATGCCAGGTTCACAGATTGTCGAGGCGGACATCTGCGATGAGTTCGAAGCTTCAAGGACTCCAGTCAGGACTGCAATGCAGCGTCTATCTGACAAGGGACTTCTCGAGATTCTTCCCTATAGGAACAGCAGAGTCAGCCTGATCGATACAGAGGTCGTAGGTCAGCTCATCTACGCAAGGGCTGCGATAGAGGAGAGGGTGATAAGGGATTTCATCGATATGGATGACCCTCTGCTTGTCGAGGATGTAGGTCATATGATCCGCAAGCAGCAGATCGTCATTTCACAGGATTCCTTCGGACCAGAAGACTTCTACAGACTCGATTCCGATATGCACAGGATCTGGTTTTCCGCAACAGGCAGGGTACAGATACTCGAATTCTTCTACTCTAACAACTACTACTCCAGGATGAGAATGCTGGATATGAAGGAGCTGAAGGACTACAAGACCATCATCGAGGACCATCAGGCACTTTATGATATGATCAGCAATAGAAGAGTGGAGAGCATCCACTCCCTGGTATATGACCACCTCAACAGTGGCTTTGCCAGAGTTATCGCAAGGAAGGACACCGAGCTGTCCGGTTATCTTAGGTAAATAACAACAAGGAGATAGATATGATCGATATCCGCTATTCAACAGGAAAGGAACCATTCAAGAGAATGACAACTGAGGAGCTCAGGGATGAGTTCCTCATCACAGACATCTTCAGGGCAGACGACATTAGCTGCGTCTACTCCCATGTGGACAGGATCGTCACCATGGGCTGCATGCCTGTAAAGGAGAAGGTCGCAGTCGACAAGGGAATCGACTGCTGGAAGAACTTCGGCGCAAAGTTCCTGCTCGAGAGAAGGGAGCTCGGCACAATCAACATCGGAGGAGACGGCGTCGTCACAGTCGATGGCAAGAGCTACGATGTCAACAACTACGATGCACTGTATGTCCCAATGGGTTCAAAGGAGGTCTTTTTCGAATCCAAGGATGCAGCAAAGCCAGCAAAGTTCTACATCCTGACAACACCTGCACACAGAGCATATCCACTTACACTCATCCCATATGAGAAGGCAATCCACAAGCACCTCGGATCGCTCAAGGATTCCAACGAGAGGACCATCAACCAGTATCTGCATCCAGATGTACTGGAGACCTGCCAGCTTTCCATGGGCCTTACTCACCTCGAGGAGGGTTCTGTCTGGAATACGATGCCGGCACACACTCACGAGAGAAGAATGGAGGTCTACTTCTACTTCGATGTACCTGAGGACCAGTGCGTCTTCCACTTCATGGGCGAGCCTCAGCAGACAAGGCACATCGTCATGCACAACGATGAGGCTGTAATCAACCCAAGCTGGTCCATCCACTCCGGCTGCGGTACCACCAACTACACCTTCATCTGGGGTATGTGCGGTGAGAACAGGGCCTACGATGACCAGGATTGGTTGAAGACCCAGGATCTCAGATAGTCACTATTCCTCGCTTTGCAGCTTTGAGCCTACCTTTCGGG
>LVBC01000001.1 GCA_001604265.1 Spirochaetales bacterium Spiro_01 | reverse complement strand
AGCTTGATCTCATTCGAGGTCTTCTCCGCAAGGCTGAGAATCTCCTTTGCGTGGCGATAAAGCAGCCGCCCGGATTCGGTCAGCTTGAGATGCCTCTTGCCCCTTACAAAGAGTGTTGTTCCAAGCTCCTCCTCAAGGTTCTTTATCTGGTTGCTCAGCGGTGGCTGGCTGATGTTCAGCTTCTCTGCGGCCCTTGTTATATTCAATTCCTCTGCTACGGTTACAAAATATTTCAGCACCCTGAATTCCATATGCCTCTCCTAATTACTTGCTATTACTAGACTTCTTTTATCATATGTAAAAGATATGATAACTATAATATTATATGTATTTGAAACTAATTCAACTATTTTTCTATAATGCCATCATATTTTTTGATATGGAGGTATGCCATGTGTTCAATCATAGGTTTTTCGTCGAAAGACGTCAGTGCAGCAATGATCCAGACCTGTTTTGAGCGCTCTTGTGATAGAGGCCCGGACCAGAGTAGATTCGAGAGAGTCGGCAATAATAATGCATACCTCGGTTTCAACAGACTTTCCATCATGGGGCTTGCCCCAACAGGCATGCAGCCCTTCCACCTCGGCTGTGAGAGCCTGGTGTGCAACGGCGAGATCTACGGCTTCAGGATCATCAAGGACAGACTGAAGAGCGAAGGCTTCCTCTTCCAGGGCGAATCGGACTGCGAGGTGCTTCTTCCTCTGTGGAAGGAGAAGGGAGTCGAGATGTTCAGAAAGCTGGATGCTGAGTTCGCACTCATCATATACGATGCTCAGAGCGACAGCTTCATCGCAGCAAGGGACCCTATCGGAATCAGACCGCTCTTCTATGGATATCTGAACGATGGAAGCATCATATTCGCAAGCGAGGCCCGATGTCTCATCGGACTCTGCGACAGAATCATCCCCTTCCCGCCTGGGCACTACTACAAGGATGGCAGCTTCATCAGATACGCAGACCCGACCGAAGTGAAGAGCGTGATCCACAGCGATATCGATACAGTCTGTGAAGGTATCAGAGAGAGACTGATTGCAGGTGTCAGAAAGCGACTCGATGCAGATGCACCTCTTGGATTCCTGCTCTCCGGAGGACTCGACTCCAGTCTCGTCTGTGCCATCTCTGCAAAGCTGCTTGGAAAGAAGATAAGGACCTTTGCGATCGGCATGGATACGGACCCGATCGACCTCAGATATGCAAGAGAGGTGGCAGATTTCATCGGCAGTGACCACATGGAGGTCTCCATGACGATGGATGAGGTGCTTGAACACCTTGAAAGCGTCATCTCACAGCTTGGCACCTGGGATATCACAACTATCAGGGCAAGCATGGGAATGTACCTATGCTGCAAGGCAATCCACGAAAGGACCGATGTGAAGGTACTTCTTACCGGCGAGATCTCCGACGAGCTCTTCGGCTACAAGTACACAGACTTCGCTCCCTCTGCCCAGGCCTTCCAGGAGGAGTCGGCAAAGCGAATCCGCGAGCTGCACTGCTATGATGTTCTCAGGGCCGACAGGTGCATCTCGGACAACTCTCTCGAGGCCCGTGTCCCATTTGGTGACCTGGAGTTCGTGAAGTACGTAATGGCCATCGATCCAGAGATGAAGATGAACCGCTACAACATGGGAAAGTACCTTCTCAGAAAGGCCTTCGAGAAGGACCATATTCTTCCCGATGATATCCTCTGGAGGCAGAAGGCGGCCTTCTCCGATGCAGTTGGCCATAGCATGGTCGATGGTCTGAAGAAGTATGCTGAAGAGCATTATTCTACACAGGAGTTCTTCAGAGGCTGTCACAAGTACTCTCACGGAAGACCATTCACAAAGGAGAGTCTCCTCTACAGAGAGATCTTCGAGAAGTACTATCCAGGTCAGGGCGATATGATCCCGGACTTCTGGATGCCTAACAAAGCATGGGAAGGCTGCAACGTAGATGACCCATCTGCAAGAGTCCTTTCCAACTACGGCGCAAGCGGAATCTGATAATCAAAAATAAAAGGGGTATGGTGGAAGGTCGATGGCCTTCCACCATCTATATGAGTGCGCCTGGAGATACCCAGGCTTTCTATCTGTGGGGATGCATATGACCAAATTCATCTTTGTTACCGGTGGTGTAGTATCAGGACTTGGCAAGGGAATTACAGCGGCCTCCCTTGGAAGGCTCCTGAAGGCAAGAGGACTCAAGGTCGCAGCACAGAAGCTAGACCCGTATATCAATGTCGATCCGGGTACGATGAGTCCATACCAGCATGGAGAGGTCTATGTCACCGAAGATGGTGCCGAGACCGATCTCGACCTTGGGCACTACGAGAGGTTCATCGACGAGGACCTGAATCGCTTCTCGAACCTGACGACCGGTAAGGTCTACTCCAACGTAATCCAGAAGGAGCGCCAGGGCGGCTACCTCGGCTCCACTGTCCAGACCATTCCTCATATCACAAATGAGATAAAGCGATTCGTATACAGAGTTGCCGAGGAGACAGTGGCAGATGTTGTCATCACCGAAATAGGTGGCACTATCGGCGATATCGAAAGCCAGCCCTTCCTGGAAGCTATCAGACAGGTAGGACTCGAAGTCGGA
>LVBC01000069.1 GCA_001604265.1 Spirochaetales bacterium Spiro_01 | reverse complement strand
GTCTCTACGGCTTTGGAATGAATGTCATCGTCTGGGATAGAAATGGCAGATACGAGCTTCCTGAGAGCATGACCGCCATGAGAGAGCTGGACGATATCCTTCCTCTCTCCGATTACGTCTCTCTCCACCTCCCACTCAACGAAGAGACACGGAACTTCTGCGATGCCGGATTCTTCAATAGGATGAAGATGGGATCGATATTCATAAACACTGCTAGAGGAGGTGAGGTGGTCGAGGAGGCTCTGATAGAGGCCCTGGAGAGTGGAAGGCTGTATGCTGCCGGTCTGGACTGCTTCTCCAGTGAACCACTTGACAGTGGCAGCAGGCTCTACGCTCTTGATAACGTCTACATGACTCCACATAGTGCCTCCTGCATAGAAGAGACCTTTTCGAGGACATCGTTCGATGTGGCAGAGAATGTCAGGGATGTGCTGATCTACCATAGAAGGCCGCGCGGCAGTGTCAACTCTCCTGCACATCCAAGAAGTGAATCATGAGAGACAAGAAAGAGAGAATATCCATTCTGATGCTGTTCATTGCAGCTGTGATATGGGGCGGTGGCTTCGTTGCCGGCAAGCTGGCCCTGGACTCTCTCAGGCCGTTCTCTGTCCTGTCGTACCGCTTCCTTCTGAGTTCCTGTCTGACCTTTGTGGTCTTTCACAGAAGAATACTGGGTTCCCGCTCTCTGAGCATCAAGGCCGGCATTGCAATCGGTCTTACCCAGTTCCTGGCCATATCCTCACAGCTTACTGGACTTCAATATACGACCAGCGCAAAGCAGTCCTTCCTCTGCACTGCCTATGTCGTGATCGTGCCCTTCATCGCCTTTTTGACAGGAAGCGAGAAGCTGACACTGAAGGCCGTACTTGCAGGTCTTCTCTCGCTATCCGGAATCGGGCTTATTAGTCTGAATACTTCCTCCTTCTCCATTGCTCCGGGTGACTGGCTCAGCCTGGGCTTTGCACTTGTATTTGCAATCCAGATTGTACTTGTTAGATGGTTCGTGACCTTGGGAGCGGACCCTGTAGCACTTACATTCTTCCAGCAGCTGACTGCTGGGTTTCTGGCCCTTATTATGGCCACCATTACAGGTTGCAGTCTCACTACGATCTCGACAACTACCTTCCTGGGTCTCTTCTATCTGGTCGTATTGAACACCTTTGTCGCCTTCCTGCTTCAGAATGTTGCACAGAAGAACATCGCTGGTACGACTGCTGCTCTGATAATAAGCCTGCAGTCCGTCTTCGGCTTCCTCTCCTCTGTAGTCGTATTCCATGAGCACCTGACTGTGCGCTTTGCAATCGGTGGTCTTCTGTGCTTCCTGGCAATAGTCATGGATTCTGTCGGGACAGAAAAACAAAAATCCACTCCAGAAGCCTGAAGTGGATTGAATCTGCTGCACTCAGCTATTACTTGCTGTTGATATTGAGGGCGTTGAAATCATCGATTCTCTTGAATGCATCGTAGACAAGAGAGTTCACATCGCCACCGAAGATCACATAGCTGTAGCCTCTGTCATAGAGAGTCTTTGCCTCTGCAACAGAGCCTGCAACGGTTCCGAGCAGCATGTTGCCATGCTTTCTGACCTTCTCTTCGATGATCCTGAAGTCTGCCTGTGCCTCCGGAGCTTTCGGATTTGCGAAGTAGCCCTTCGAGGTGGAGTAGTCCATAGGTCCGATGAAGATTCCATCGACACCCTCTACATCCATGATCTCATCGAGGTTCGCAAGACCCTCTGGGGTCTCGATTGCCAGCATGATGAGGACTTCGTTGTTGGACCTCTGGAGGTAGTGGAATCTGTTCCTGCCAAAGCCGCAGGCCCTTGGAGAACCTGCGATTCCCCTGATGCCCTCAGGCTGGTACTTGCAGGCCCTGACTGCTGCGATGGCCTCTTCCTTTGTGTTGATGTATGGAATGTGAAGTGCCATTGCACCACAGTCGAGTATCCTCTTGATCGAAACGAAGTCGTTCCACGGTGCCCTGATCATGGGCATGCACTCGTAGGCCTGGACAGCCTGGAGTATTGGATAGAGCGTCGATGGCTCCATTGGAGCATGCTCCAGATCGATGACAAGGATATCATATCCGGCCTGTGCCATAATCTCGGCAGCAATTGGGCTGCAGAGCTGTACCCAGCCAGCGGAGAGCTTCTCTCCGTTCTTCAGTCTCCATTTGGTTCTATTCGTGTAAGGTTCGCTTTGGATCATGGGCCTTCCTCTTGGATTTTTTCTTCATATTGAACCTGCAAGTTGCGTCTTGTCAATCGAAAGCTGATATATCAGATATCAAAAGACTTCCATTTAAGTCATGATGGCTTTAGAATGTCCGATTGTAGAGCAGGAAGTGCAAGAGG
>LVBC01000068.1 GCA_001604265.1 Spirochaetales bacterium Spiro_01 | reverse complement strand
CTCCCACAGCAAGTACAAGAACCAGCTGAAGATCGTCGGAAGCGAGCTCTTCAAGGAGTCGGTCAATCTGATGAAGCAGGAGGTCTTCTGTGCCCTCATCGACCAGCAGCCCTTCAAGCAGGGCTATGAGGGAATAGAGCTTGCATACAAGACGCTTGTCCTTGAGAGCAAGATCGATACGATGAACTACATAGACAACAATCTGTACCTTCTGAACAACCTTCCCTCGGAAAGGGAGCTCTGAAATCAAAATACCCCGCAGCAAACGGCATGCATATCGTCAGGCCCTGTCGTAGCGACCTGTCGGGAACTCATTGTCGAAGGCCTCGAGCTGGTTCTGCAGGCTCTTCGGACTGTCGAACCTCTTCTCTCTTCTCGTGTTGAGTATGAGATAGAGTGTCGGAGTGAGCAGCAGCGTCAGGAAGGCTCCAGTTACAAGACCACCAACGAAGGTAAGTGCGATCGGCTGCATCATCTCTGCACCCTTTCCTGGGAAGAAGGCCATAGGCACCATTCCAAGGATCGTAGTGAGGGTCGTCATCAGGATAGGTCTCAGACGGGTCCTGGCTACAGTCAGACAGGCTGTCCTTACCCTTGTCTTCCTCCTTACAAGCTGGTTGATCGAATCGACCATGACGATACCGTTGTTAACAACGACACCGATCAGGGCGATGATACCCACAATCGAGAAGAGCGAGAGCGCCTGATGCATCCAGATGTGTATGAAGACTACACCGATGAGCAGCATTGGGATGGTCGCGAATATGATGAACGGATCGACGAGCGACTCGAACTGAGCGGCCATTACAGAGTATACGAGCACGAGTGCCAGGATGATTATGAGCACAAGAGTCGGTGCATACCTTGCGAAGTCGGCCATCTCACCACTCTGTGTGATCGTGACGCCATCTGGCAGTACAAGATACTCGTCAAGGGCTGCATTCACGCTCGCCTGGACCTCTGATGATGTAAGGCCGGAAGCAGCTGATGCAGTTACATGGTTCACTCTCTTCTTGTTCTCTCTTGTGATCGTCTTCGGAGAGGTTCCGAGCTCGAAGGAGGCGATGGAATCGAGTCTGACTGTTCCATTCTTTGCCGGAATGAGCAGAGAACCAATTGCATTTATGTTGTCCAGCGAGCTGTCGTCTATCATGACCTTGAGGTTGTATGTAGTATCGGCAGAGAATGTCGTAAGAGAGGTTGCTGTCCTGCCTGAGAGGGCATAGGTCAGTATCTGCGAGACATTGGATATGGAGACGCCGAGGTCGGAAGCAAGCTTCTTGTCGACTATCACATTGACCTTAGGTGCACCATTTGCGATATCCGTATCGACGTTGGTGGCCTCAGGGACGTAGGACCTTATGATGGATGCGATCTCGTTCACGGCCTCGAGGGTCGCATCGATATCGGATGAGGAGACCGAGATGTTGATCGCCGAACCGGAGCCAGGTCCTCTGCCTGCAGAGTAGGTCCAGGTAGCCTCCGGATTGTCCTTCATCATTGGAGAGCATACTGCCTTGATATCGTCTGCAGAGTACTTCTGCGACCTGATATCAGGCATTACTATCTCGATGGAACCGGTGTTGGAGGAGCCGACATCGAGCATGATGTACCTGTACGACTCAGCTGGCAGCTCGTCGAGCAGCTTGCCGTATATCCTGAATATCTCCTTTTCGGTGACATCCTGATGGGTACCGGCAGGCAGTGTCAGGTTCATCACGACACTGTCATCCGTCCTCATCTGCGGAGTAAGCGACATGCCGACACCAGAGAACTGTCCAAGAGAGAATGCAAGCAGCAATATGAGCAGTACTATCAGAAGCAGCTTGTGGTCGAGGAAGTAGTCCAATGCACCGACATAGAGGTTCTCGAGCCCCTTCTCGATTCCAATTGCACAGTTGTCGATGAATCTCAGAGGAGCAAACCTTATCGGCTTCTGCACCCTGGTGGAGATTCCGAGAATCGAGCCGGAGAGTGCAGGAACAAGGGTCAGTGCAACAAAGAGAGAGACCACGATGGAGATACAGACCGTGTATATCAGATCCTGGGCCATCATGCCGATCATCTCGAGCTTTCCCTTGAAGATGATAAGGGGAATGAATACGCACAGCGTCGTCAGCGTTGATGCCATTATCGCATTTGTCATGTTGTGGCTTCCGAGAATTGCAGAGGCTGCAGAGCTTCTGCCCTTCTCCCTGAACTTTACAGTATTCTCCAGGATGACAATGGAGGCATCGACTATCATACCGATACCGAGGATGAGACCGGACATCGACATCGAGTTGACTGTGATATCGGCAACGGACATGCAGGCCAGGGTCACGAGGATCGAGATAGGCATCGAGAGAGCGATGATGAAGGTCGTTCTGAAGGAGCGGAGGAATATGAAGATGATGAGGGCAGCAAGGCATACACCCTGGACTGCACTTCTTGCAACCTCGCTCATCGTCGATGAGATCATCTGGGTATTGTCCCTCTGGACAGTCAGCCTATAGCCAGCAGGAAGCGCCTCGTTGATCTCATCGAGCTGTGCATATACGAGCTTTGCAACATCTGCAGAGTTCCTGTCCGACTCGTTCGACAGACGCAGTGTTATTGCCCTGTCTCCATCGATATAGCTTCTTCTGTAGCCGGTAGCCGTTTCTATGACTACCTCACCTACATCACGGACCTTCACTTCGACTCCAGATATCGTGGAGATGGTAGTATCCTCGATCTCGGCCAGTGTCCTGAACCTCTCGTCGATAGTGATCTGATAGTTCATTCCACTCTGGGTGAGTGTGCCACCTGAGGACTGTACATTCCTTGCAGAGAGTGCCGAGGTGACAGATGAAAGCGAAAGGCCATAGGCCTCGAGCCTTATCGGATCTACCAGCACCTTGTATTCGCTTGTGGCTCCACCGCGGACCGTTACCTGCGAAACTCCATCGATTCTCTCGAAAAGCGGCTGCGCAGAATCGGTCGCGACGTTGTACCTCTCTTCAAGAGTACCGGGACCTGTCAGGATAAGTGTCATGAAGGTACTGCTCGAGGAGACATCGAAGCGCATTACAGATGGTGTGTCTGCCCAGCTTGGCCAGTTGGAAAGCAGTCTGTTTATGGCATTCTGCACATCGGATGAGGCCTCGTCGAGATCGGTCCCGTAATCGAATTCGAGGATTACGAAGCAGCTCGAGGCGGAGGCCCTGGAGGTTATTGTATTAAGGCCCGTAACCGAAGTAACGGCATTCTCAATCTTCTTTGCAATCTGCAGCTCTACCTGCTCAGGATCGACATCCTCATCCAGCGAAACTCTTACACCTATGATCGGCATATCGATCGATGGATAGAGAGCTATCGAGAGATCCTGCAGGAAGAGCGCTGCGATCACGACGATGAGAACGAAGATCATCGCAATCGTTACAGGGCGCCTTACGGAAAGTTCACTTAAAGTCATTCTTCGGCCACCTTACTCTACGACCTTCAGAGCTGCACCCTCTGTTACGGAACCCTTGACTACTACCCTGTCACCGACAGAGAGACCCTCTGTGACGACGGTCCTGTCCTTTTCGCTCTTGCCTGTTCTCACGATTCTCCTTGCGGCCTTTCCATCCTCAACTACATATACGCAGGGGTCTCCAAGGTAGGTGCCAATTGCTGTTGTAGGAAGCATGAGAACATTCTCCTCGATATCTGTAGTGATATCGAGAGTCACATACATGCCGGCCTTGAGCCTAGGATCCGGCTCTATCGAGAGGATTGCAGTGAAGGTCCTGTTCGAGGAGTTCACTGTGCTTGATATCGACTTCACTGTAGCCTTCAGCTTCTCCTCGGGCCAGGCAGCAGTCGTGAAGGTCGCGTTCATTCCGACCTCTACAGTCGAAAGGAATCTTTCCGGAAGCCTTGCCGTAATCTCGAGCTCCCCTACAGAGCCGACTGTTGCGATTGCAGTCGAGGTGCTGACAGTCTGACCTGCATAGACCTTCACATCGTCTATGACACCGGAAAGCGAGCTTCTGACAGGCTGCTCCTTGTACTGTGCACCTGCGACCGATGGGTCGACATATGCGATGATATCGCCAGCCTTTATGCTCTGGTTCTTCTGCACAAGAAGCTTTGTTATCTTTCCACCGATTTCAGAGGAGAGGCTGTAGCTATCGAGGGTATTCGTGATCTCGGCGCCGATGGTGGTTGTCTGGATGAAGGTCTCTGCTTCCATATCCTGGACGACGACAGATATCTCATTGGACTTCGGTCCACTCTGTCCACCTTTTCTTCCCTTCTCCTGCTGCTTCTGTACTCCGTTCACAATGTTGTTTCCTACAAGATAGGCAAGTACAAGTACCACCATAAGCAGTATCACTGTCACCAGCTTGTCGAACAGCGATGATTTCTTCTTTGAGCTAGCCATATATTTTTCTCCTCGATTATTTCAGAAGTGATGCAGAATCCACGCCGAGCGTGGTTGCCAGGGCAGATAGTGCCGTTATCCAGGTAAGATGCTGGTTGAGAAGCGATATCTCGCTTGCAAAGAGATCGGACTGGGCATCTGAGAGAGCATCGAAGGTGGCCCTGCCTCCTTCGTAGGCTGCCTCTGTCAGTGAGAGTCTGTTCCTTGCCATCTCAAGATGCTTCTCTCCCTTCGCCATATTCTTCTCTGCAGTCTCTACGCTCCTGTACGCCCTCTCTACGCTCTGCTCGAGTGATTCGAGGGTCGACTGTAGTGAAAGCTCTGCCTTCGTGATATTCGAATCTGCATTGAGAAGATTCGCCTTGGCCTTCGAGGAGGGAAGCAGATGGTCGAGTGGAAGATTCACTCCGACTGTAAGCTTTGCACTGTCATAAAGCTCGACATCCCAGCTTGAACTCCTTCCCTTCGAATTCTCGTATGGACCTGTGATCTGGTGCCCTATCTCATAGCTTGCGCTTACGGACACTGTCGGATAGAGCGTCGTGGCCCTGAGCGCCTTGTTCGCAAGCTCCGCCTGGGTCAGGGCAATGACTGCCTGCTTGTAGGAGAGGGCCTCTGTTACCATCCCCTTGACCTCTTCGAAGCTCCTCAGAACCCCTACATCGGGAAGGGACTCCTCGACCTCGAAATCCTGGCTTCCAATGAGGTAGCCGAGAGCCAGCTTTGCATTGTCGGCCGTAGTGAGGGCATTGTCATATGCAATCTGGGAGTCATAGAGTGACAGCTCTGCCTGTGAAAGAGAGAGCGTGGAGGCCTTTCCTCCCTCGTACTGCTCCTGTACATTTCCATAGCTTCTTTCGCTATCCTCCAGATTCCTCCTGGCACTCTTCACGGCCAGATTGGCACCTACGAGGTTCCAGTAGGCGGTCCTGACCGAGTTCTCTGTGGAAGAGACACTCTGATCATAGCTGTTGTAGGCACTCTGCCTTGTCAGCGCATTGACCTTGGAATCGTAGATGTCGGAGCTGTCTATCTTCAGGCTTGCCGTTGCTGCAATTGTAGGAGAAAGCCCCATCGAATAGGTCTCATCGATTGCCGAGCCACTTACAGAGAACTCCGAACCTACGCTGAGCGAAGGAAGGTAGGAGATCACCGATGCACTTCTTATGCTGCTTTCCAGATTTATCCTGGCCACCTTAAGCGACTTGTTGTTCTCCTTTGCAAGAGCTATTGCATCTTCCACTGTGATCGTGGATGCGCCTAGCAGCGCTGCAGAAAAAAGAAGAAGAAATACAAGAAGACTCTTTCTCTTCATGCTGTCATCCTTTGACCCGAGGCCTGAAAACTTCGATTGACAGTATAGAGAAATGTGAACGGTATTTCGATAGTATGAACCCCACAATTCTGTGAAGAATTTGTGTTTTGCGCAGGGAGAAAAGA
>LVBC01000067.1 GCA_001604265.1 Spirochaetales bacterium Spiro_01 | reverse complement strand
GTATCTTGCAAGCTGTGAGCGGAAGAATCGGACCCTTGCTCCGTGTCCGAGGCCTTCGGTCCTTCTCTCTCCCTCCTCGGACAGCACTACCGCTGCAGCAAGGTACTCTCTCCTGTCGTTGGAGAGGACAACTACCTTCGAATCCCTGACAAGACCGGTCTGCATCAGTCGGTTCTCGACCTCCACAAGCGAGATTCTCTTTTCTGCGATCTTGACGACAGAGTCCTTCCTTCCCTTGAGAATGAAGGAGCCGTCCGGATTGAATGCAACGAGGTCGCTTGTATGGAAGGGCTCGCCATTCAGGATTGCAGGGCAGCGGATTATGAGACAGCCATCGCTGTCGCATGAAAGCCTGACATTGTCGAGCGGCTGCCAGGAGGAGGTCCTCTCATCCTTGCTCACCTTCCAGGCAATGCCACTTGTCTCCGTGCTTCCATATATCTCGACAGGCCAGAAGCCGAGAATCCTCTCTATTGCCTCTGCTGTCTCTCTTGTCATCGGACCGCCGGATGAGACTATGTAGGGATCGACAAGATCGACTCCGCCTGCAAGCTGTGGGTCCTCGCTTGCAGCCTTCAGGAAGGCGGGGGAGGTGACGATAAGGAGCCTGTCCTTCGTCAGGGACATGAACTCATTCGGATCTGCGATCCTCTCTCTTCTGAAGGGTACCCCCTCCATGAATGGCTTGATCGCTGCGAACATGAAGCCGAATATGTGGTGCGGATTGACGGAGGAGACGACGACTCTGCTCTGGAAGTCACTTCTCCACATGGCACCGAAGTACTCGTTGTCTCCCTCGAGCTCTCCAATCGTATGCTCGATCGGCTTTGGAGTTCCTGTGGAGCCCGAGGTGAAGAACTGGATCCTCGAGCTGTAGCTGATAGGAGGAAGAGAGAGGTCCTTCGCCTCTGTCTCCTTGAGTATCCTCCTGATGTCGTATATGTCACCCTCATCCTTCTCGAAGAGTCCGATCGTATCGTCATCCAGCAGTTCGCCTACGAATTCGGGACTTGAATTTGCGGAAAGTGCGATCGACTTGCCGCTCTGCATGACTGCCGTAAGCGCAACAATGAAGTAGTAGAAGTCATCAAGGTGGATGATCACTCTCTCCCTGCTGATCGTGGAGAGGAAGTTTCTGAGCCTCGCTGTATCCTCCAGGTAATCCTTCCAGGTCGTATGGACACCATCGGAGTACTCTCCGCTGTAGGCGATTATCCTGTCATCTTCCCTGGAATCTGCAGAAAGCTGGGTAAGCAGAACTCTCTTCTGTATATCTGCATTCACGAAATGTCTCACGATGAATTCTCCTATGAATAGAGTGCCTATGAGGATATAGGCGACAAGACCATTATATATCACCCAGGCCTGCTGGGAGGGATAAAGGGTCGTTGCAAGTGCAATTGTGCCATTTATCAGGAAGAATGCACACCAGACAAGTGTGACTTTCCTGCAGTATCTTGCGATAGAGCCCCTGGCGGGGTGTTTCGCAATCCTTCTGTCTCCAAGCTTTGCAAATGCAAGGACCATCGACTCTTCCCTGTGAATGGAAAAAGAGAAGGTCAGCAGCATCAGGATATTGACTAGAACAGGGTAGAACCTCAGTATCCTCTCACTGCCTGTAATGAGTACAAGGATTGCAACAGAGGCCATCAGAAGTGGGGGCGCAATGCTTTTCTTCTGATGGACAAGAAAAAGAGCTGATGCCACTGCCATCAATGAAAGGGCAACAACTCTGATCGGAAAATGGAAGACTGCAAGCGAAAGAAAGACAATGAGAGGATAGCATACTGAAAGCACCGCTCCGATTATCCTTACGGCCAGCATCCCTTATTTTGCGTTCTTGACAAGGAGCTCGATCAGGTCCCTTACGGTCCTTATCTCCCTGAACATCGAGGCGTCCACCTTCGGAGGAAGGTACTCCTTGAACTTGACGATGAGCTCGGCTGCATCGATCGAGTCGAGATCGAAATCCTCGACGAGGTCGGAGTCGAGGGATATCTCATCTTCTGCGATATCGAATTCGGAGACGAGAATCTCCCTTATCTTTGAAAACAGTTCTTCTTCAAGTGCGGCCATCTTCACCTCTCCATGTGTGCTGAAATGTAGTCGGCAAGTGTGCTGACGGATGCGAAGTACTTCCTGTTCTCTCCGTTCTCGGAGGAGAAGGAGACTCCGAAGTGCTTCTTGAGCGCGATGCCGAGCTCAAGTGCGTCGACACTGTCCAGTTCCAGACCCTCGCCGAAGAGTGCCTCGTCATCCTTGATTTCATCCCTGGTCATTCCCTCAAGCTCGAGACTTGTGATGATGACATCCTTGATCTCATTCTTCAATGTATCTATATCCATATCTGTTCCTGATTGGAAAAAGTATGATTTGCAGAGTATTTATTGTCAATAATGGC
>LVBC01000066.1 GCA_001604265.1 Spirochaetales bacterium Spiro_01 | reverse complement strand
ACTAAATACGACCAAAAGTGTTCAAATAATGCACAATGGACAATCGACCCCAAAGAGTCGATTATCCAACTGTTTCAAATGAGAACGTTTTCAGAAGATTTTCCTGTGATGAGCTTCATAAAGCGCCTCTTTCAGCCTGCTCAGCAGTGCAGCATCGATCCTGACGGAGTTGTTGTTCCTGGTCGTCTCATGCCCTTTGCTCTCCGGATCGATCTCCACTGTATAGCCTGTGAGGTCCTCGATCTGCCAGGTGTTGAAGATGACATCCCAGGTCCTTGGATAGAGGTCGGTCGGAGCTTCGATGGATGGAAGCTCGCAATCGAGGGCCACAGAACCATCAGGTCTCTTCAGCACTACCTTGATTCCCTCCGGCGATGGGACTGCACCAAGAGAGTGGATCCTTACATTCAGCCCATGCTCGAAGAGGAACAGGTCGTCCCTCGAGATTCCGAGGTCGTATCTGTCCTGAGGCAGGTCGCTGCTCTTCTCGACAAGGTGTGCATCGAAGACGCATGTCCTTCCAGCAGGAATCGAGAGGTGAAGAGGAAGTCCTCTCTCCCAGTAAAGCTCCCCTTCGCAGAGAAGAATCTCTATCCTGTCGCTGTCGCTCTCGTCGATACCGAAGCTGTAGCTCCACCTTCCCGGAGTCATCTCGGCACCGAGCATATCGGCCTCTACAGCGTGGTCGCTGATGTTGCAGATGATGAGCTTGATGCGGTCGTCCAGGGCAACAGGAGAGAGGATTGCGATCGATTCATCATCGCCCTCTCTCTCGAACCTCCACGAGATCATGTTCCTTGGATAGGCGACATAGCGTCTCTCATAGCCTATTCCTGCAAGTCTGTCGTACTGTATCTCCTGGTACCTGATCTCAACTCTGTCGATCCAGGGTGAGCCGAGGGTGTTGTAGTACTCTCTGACACCTGCGTGATAGCAGCGCTCCCTGTACTCTGCAGCGATCTCGGCCTTGTCCAGGTGCCTGTCCGCCTCCTCATCGTACCTGTTGCACTCCTTTACATAGCAGACATCGACACCCTTGAACTTCTTCTCGAGTACATCGTAGTAGATGCTGTTACCTGTGAGGCGGTAGGCCGGGAAGAGAGTGAACAGGTGTCCCCTTGTCCTCTTCCTGTACTGCTCGTAGGTGTAGGCACCCTCCGTGAACTCCTCTGCAATCCTGTCGGTCTCGAACTCTACAACGCCGTGCAGGATTCCGGTACTGCTGTCATAGTGGGCAACGATGCCATCGGAAAGCTCGGTAAGTAGCTTCATCGTCTTCTTGTTTCCGTTGAAGCGGGCGACGAACCAGGCCGGGCTCAGGGCAATTCCACTGTAGAAGTCCTCGATGGCCCAGGGCATGTCCTTCGACATCTTGGAGCCGGAGAAGTATGCGCTTCTGAAGTGCCTGTGGCCAGCCTTGTTGATTCCTGTTATCCAATAGCCGCCACGGACATTCTCCATGGCCCTCTCAAGATACTTCGGATTTCCATAATCGGCAGCACAGCACTGTGCAAGACAGGTTATTCCCTCCTCGGAGGAGTGGAGCTCGTCTGCCTGAATGGAACAGAGGCCGTTCGTGAACATCCCCTGGCTGTAGAAGGCATCGTTCAATCTCTCTACAGACCTTATTATCTTCTCTGGATCAGAGCCCATCAGGGCAAGACCGACCCAGTCGGAGGTGAAGTCGCCATCATCCGAAAGACCTCCGCCGAACTCGCCATTGAAGATCTGGCGGTTGTCGATGTACCAGTTGACCACATACTTGTACTTCTTCAGATAGTCGACCTGCCACCAGGCCCACTCGGGAATACCCTGTGGGACCTTTCCAAGATCGTAATCGGGTCTGAAGAACTCCTCAGGGTGCTCTATCTTCTTCTTCACACCTGGGAACTTGGTCATTCCGTGGTCCAGAAGGTCCCTCTCATAGAGGTAGTACTGGCCCGGGATGTGCTCAGGGTCGACCTTCATCAGGTCGTTTATGTCGCCGACAAAGCGGTTGTAGAGGTCAAAGCCCTTCCCCTTTGGCGCCTCCTCGACCAGATGGCCGTAGATAT
Organism: Spirochaetales bacterium Spiro_01; assembly: GCA_001604265.1. Taxonomy (GTDB): domain Bacteria; phylum Spirochaetota; class Spirochaetia; order Sphaerochaetales; family Sphaerochaetaceae; genus Bullifex. The sequence continues at coordinate 3,146 of LVBC01000066.1, read as the reverse complement.
CGCGCACCTGTGTGAATCTATCGATGCAGTGCTCTGCTTTGCACTCGCTTCTGCTCTTCAATACAAGAGTGAAGGACCAGGAGGAGATGTCGATCTCTCTATCTGCTGCAATTGTCATGTAAAGGCATCTGTCCTCTGGGAGTATCCTGTCCCTCGTATCGAGCCAGAGCCTCTGCTCTCCCTCTCTCTTCCTGAAGGTCAGCTGCATCAGATTTCGATGATACCAGAGAGGGTCCTTTACCTGTATGGACAGGGAAACCGGCTGCATTGAGCCATCATCTGGAATGTATAGCTCCACACCATCCAGGCCGACAGAGCTGTCCTCTTCGTATGGGATCACTACCTGGAAGAAGAGTCTTCTGTTCTTCTCCTGGGCCTGGGACCTTCTTGTGGAGGCAAAGTATGCAGAGCGCTCCTCGCGGACAAAGCGGCCTGCGATGAAGGAAAGCACACTCTTCTCCCTGTCGCTTGCAGGTGCAGAAGAGGAGATGTAGTAGGTCTTTCTCTGCTCGTTCTCCGGAGCTCTGCCCTCCTTTGCATTGAAGAGAGAGAAGTCGCCAATAGGCTCCTCTATCTCATCATTTGTAAAGACGAGCTTTCCGCCGTGGCGCTTCTCGAAGCAGTCTACAGTCCTCTCCTCTCCGAGTTCTCTTGTAAAGAGCGTCTCTCCTTCGTATGAGAGCTTTCCATGTGCAGAGCCTGCAATCTCGACCCAGTTGAAATCCTCATCGGGGACCGTGAATTCGATGCTCTTTCCCGAAAGCGAGTAGCAGTCCCAGTCGGGAAGCTGGAAGTAGTCGTTCCTTCCCTTCAGCCTCGAGCGGTTGTGAACGCCAGGCCAGGTCGTCTCCCTTATTCCATCGCACGCCTTCCAGTACCAGCGTGCAATATCGTATGCATCGTGGATCTCGACCTTCCTGACAGAGGCCTCTCCTGGAAGTGTCGGCAGCTCTCTTCTGAAACCGTTCTGCCACCTCCAGAGCTCGTCATACGAGAGGCTGGAAGCTGGGACAGAGAAGTCTCCACTCCTGAGGCTTGGTGCTTCAAGGCGGGAAAGCTTTTCGATGTTCTCATCAGAGAGCATCCTGTCGAAGATTGCGATCTCTCTGATATCGCCACCGCGCACGAAGTTGAAGGCACTGGAGACATTCCAGTTGGAGATGGCTCTGCTGTGCGGGCCAAAGAGACCGAGAGCGCAGTCGTAGACCTCCGGTCTGTACTCCTCCCCTACCATCTTTCCATTCACGTAGAATTGGATGCCGTACCTCTGGTCCCAGGCAAGGGAGAGGTGCACCCACTCTTCGGGAGAGGGATGGAAGTCGCTTCTCCAGCTCACTCTGGCCCTCTTGAGGTTGCGGTCTGTTATCATGGCATCGAAGCCATTCCCTGCCCAGTCTATCCTAAGCCAGGTCTGACTGTAGGCAGGATTATCTTCTGGATTATCTGCCAGCGGTTACAGCCATCGACGGAAGCCGCCTCATCGACCTCCTTCGGTATATTGCCGATGAAGGACTTCATCATGATCGAGTTGTATGGAAGGCCCGAAGAGATGTGAAGCAGTATGATGCCGAAGAGGTTGTTTACAAGATGGAGCTTCTTCATCATCAGGTAGATTGCCGACATGTTGAATGCGACCGGGATCATCTGGGTCATGAGCAGGAGCACCATGAAGAATCTCTTTCCCTTGTAGTTGAAGCGCGAGAGCGCATAGCCATTGAAGAGAGAGAAGATGCCTATGATGAAGACTGCGCCGACGGAGGTGATCATCGAGTTGCCGAAGTACTGACCGATATGGTTCTGAGTCCAGACGTAAATGTAGTTGGCAAGAGTCGGCGGATTCGGAAGGAATGAGAAGTTCCTGCTGATTACATCTGCCCCTATCCTGAAGGAGGTCGAAAGCGACCAGAGAAGAGGAATCAGGATGAAAAGGAAGAAGAGAAGCATCGGGAAGTAGAGGAATATGACCCTGTTTATCTTGTGCTGTGCCTTGTAGCTGATGATCATTCGTCCACCCCCTTACCGAAGTCGTTGGCCCTGAGATAGACGACAACGTAGAAACTCAGGATGAAGAACAGTACAACTGTAAGTGCTGCACCATAGCCGTATTCACCATTCTCGATGGAGGTCTGGAACATGTAGATCGGAAGGGTCAGCGTCCTTCTCATAGGACCGCCATTCGTCATTGTCATGATTAGGTCGACAGACCTGAACTCCCAGATGGACCTCATCAATGTGGCAAATACGATGGACTCCTTCATACATGGGAGAGTTATCTTCCAGTAGCTGTTCCAGGAAGAGGATCCATCGATCTTTGCGGACTCGTAGAGCTCAGGGGAGATGCCCTGAAGACCACCGAGCAGTGTGATCGTGAAGAATGGAATACCTCTCCAGAGTGCGGCAACTGCTACCGCACTGAAAGCCGTATCGATATTCTGAACCCAGGCCTTTGTGAAATTGCCAAGACCCATCAACATGAGAACGTTGTTGAGAAGACCGATATGCTCGTTATAGATCAGAGTCCAGAGCATTGTGGTAAGAACACCAGAGACAGCCCATGGAGCGAAGCAGAAGGTCCTTACAACACCTCTGCCGAAGAACTTCTGATTCAGGATAAGTGCGAATATCATGCCGAGCACCAGCTGGCAGAGGACCTCTACGACTACCCACTTCACCGAGGTGCTTACCGTCAACCAGAAGACCTCGTCCTTTGTGAGAATCTTCTTGAAGTTCTCCAGACCTACAAAGTGGACATTCTTCGGCATCATTCTGTCGAAGTCGGTGACAGCGTATGTGAAACCTCTGAGCATCGGATAGAAACAGAAGACCCCAAGAAAGATCAAGGTTGGTACTGTAAGTAACCAGGGGAATATCAAATCCTCATGTTTGCTCAGGAACGATACCTTTCGTTCCTTTTCTCTTCTAAGCATACGTGCCCCCATTATTCATTGACATCAGTGTAAGAATAATCGCACTGTTGCATTATTGGCAATTGAATTTTTAATATCAAAATTGTATTTCAACAATTCGCTTTCTCATCGTTAAATTTGTTACCGTAATAACTATCTGTGTTTAAAATTGAAATTTCATTATTTAAAATTATTGAAGACACAGATTGAATTTTCTGATTTAATATTTTCATATTTAAT
>LVBC01000065.1 GCA_001604265.1 Spirochaetales bacterium Spiro_01 | reverse complement strand
TAATGGATACCTGTTCTGTAAAGACATACCCTGCCATCTGGATGAAGAAGTACCTGGGTCCCACAGGCTGCCACATGGTAGCAACGCATCCGATGTTCGGCCCCGACTCTGCCAGGAATGGCGTGGAGGGGCTTCCTCTTGTACTCTGTCCGATGGATGGAGAGGATGAGGCCTTCAGGAAGGTGAAGAGATTCTTCAAGGCGTGGAAGGTCAGGATACTTGTCCTCACTCCAGAGGAGCACGACAGGCAGGCTGCCTACTCCCAGGGTGTCACGCACTTCATCGGAAGGACACTGAAGCAGCTGGGAATCGAGAGTACGCTGATCGGTACAAAGGGCTTCAATTCGCTGCTTGTCATCATGGAGCAGACCTGCAACGACCCTCTGCAGCTCTTCTATGACCTCCAGAGGTTCAATCCCTTCACATTCAAGATGAGGAGGGAGCTTTCAGAGGCCTTCGAAAAGGTCGAGTCCCAGGTGGAAGAGATAGAGGAGAAGAACTAGATTGAAGAGCGTCTGCGTCTATACGCTTGGCTGCAGACTCAACCAGACAGAGAGCGAGGCGATAGCTGACAGCTTCAGCCGAGAGGGCTTTGCTGTCGTGTCTGAGGAGGAGAGGGCCGAGCTGTACATCGTCAATACCTGTACAGTCACAAGCAAGGCCGAGCAGAAGGCCAGAAGGATGATACGTCTCTTTGCTTTGAAGGCAGAGGCGATCCTCGTCACTGGCTGCTATGCACAGATGGCACAGAAGGAGCTCGAGGAGCTCTCCGACAGGATAGTTGTCGTCCCTCTGGAAAAGAAGGCCTCTCTTCTCCGTCTTCCTGCGATCGTAAGAAGCGACCTTGAGAACAATATCCCGCTTCTGGATTCTCTTCGCGGCTTTACTTCGAGCGAGAATGGAGGTGTCTTCGACTACCAGGCCTCCACCTTCAGCTACCACTCAAGAAGCTATCTCAAGATACAGGATGGCTGCGATAACGAGTGCGCCTACTGCAGAGTGCATGTAGCAAGAGGAAAGAGCCGCTTCCTGGAGAGCGACGAGGTGATCAGGAGGGCACTGGAGCTTGAGAGGTTCGGCTTCCATGAGATCGTGCTCACCGGTGTGAACCTTACTATGTACGACCATGAGAACCTGGGGCTTGGTGGCCTTCTCGAGAAGCTGCTTCCGCGTCTTTCAGATGAGACGAGGATAAGGCTTTCCAGCGTTGAAGCCGACAATGTCGACCAGCGCTTCCTGGATGCCGTCTCATCCTTCAAGATGCACCCATACTTCCATATCCCGATCCAGAGCGGCTCGGACAAGGTCCTGAGGAGGGTCGAAAGGAAGTGCCTCACTGACCAGATCGAGTTCGTCATCAATGGACTGAGGAGTGCAAAGGACGATCCATTCATCGCCTGCGATATCATTACAGGACTGCCTGGAGAGGGTGAAGAGGAGTTTGGGGAGACAGTCGACTTCCTCAAGAGGAACCGCCTTGCGCACCTCCATGTATTTCCATTCTCACCTCGGCCCGACACTCCGCTTGAAAGAGCGCGCGACCGCGTTGCCGAGAGGGTGAGGGATGAGAGGGCAATAGTGCTCAGGAAGCTCTCGGAGGAGCTTCATGAGGAGTATGTCTCCAGACAGATAGGAAAGAGGCTCGAGGTGCTTCTCGAGACGAGAAGGTCAGGCTCCTGGTTCGGAACTACCGGAAACTATCTGAAAGTAAATATCCAGAATGCCCCTGCAGTGTCCAACAAGGGGATGCTGCTTTCAGGTATACTATGCGAAAGGGGAGTCATCAGGGCAGATGAAGTACAAGGGTAAGACGGATCTTTCGTCAGGCAGCGTCGAGAAGAACATCATGGCCATAGCCATTCCCATGACTCTGGCAGAGATACTCCATCTTCTCTACAACGTGGTCGACAGGATATTCATAGGGCACATTCCCACAGAAGGAAGTCTCGCACTTCCCGGAATCGGCATCTGCTTTCCGATAATCTCGCTTGTTACAGCCTTTTCCAAGCTCTACGGCTCGAACGGTGGATCCCCGGTCTTCAACATAGAGAGAGGAAGAGGAAACGATGAGGAGGCGCTCTATATCCAGGGAAGCTCCTTCATGCTCATTGTGATAACAGGCTTCCTGCTGTCCCTGATCGGACTTCTCTTCGCCCGTCCGCTTCTCTTTCTCTTCGGAGCCTCCGAGCAGACATATCCATACGCATACGCATACTTCTCGATCTATCTTATCGGCTTCGTGCCCTCTCTGATAACACTGGGCATGAACCCCTTTGTGAATGCACAGGGCTACGGCTTCATAGGAATGGGGACAACCGTAATAGGTGCAGTCTGCAATCTGCTGCTCGACCCGATCTTCATCTTCGTCTTCGGCTGGGGCATCAGGGGAGCTGCGATCGCAACTGTGATAAGCCAGGTCATCAGCTGTGTCTGGATCCTCTCCTTCCTCTTCCTTTCGGCCCCGTACAAGCTGTCAAGGCGCTACATGAGGCTTACGAGAGAGAGGACTACGAGAATCTGCACTCTCGGTCTTTCCGGCTTCATAATGGGTGCGACCAACTCGCTTGTCCAGATCGTCTGCAACCGTGCAGCACTCTTCTGGGGTGGCGATATCTATGTCGGTGTAATGACAGTGGTCAATTCGATAAGGGATATAATCCAGGTACCGATGTCCGGTATCCAGAGCGGTGCAAGCCCTGTCATGAGCTACAACTATGGTGCAAAGAGGTACAGCGAAGTCAGGAAGTGCAACTACTTCCAGCTCTACACCTACATCGTCTATGCACTTGTCATGTCCGGCCTCATCGTTCTCTTCCCAAGCATCTTCACGAGACTCTTCAGCTCCTCGAGGGAGCTCATAGACGCTGCAGTCACTCCTACGAGAGTCTACTTCTGCTGCTTTGTCTTCATGGCCTTCCAGAGCTGTGGACAGACAGCCTTCGTCGCACTTGGAAAGGCAAGACACGCTGTCTTCTTCTCGCTGCTTAGAAAGGTCATTATCGTCGTGCCGCTCACGATCGCACTTCCGTTCATTTTCGGAAGTGTAGGCGTCGTGCTGGCAGAGCCGATAAGCAACCTGCTCGGTGGGCTTGCTGCCTACATCACGATGATGAGGGTGACGGGGAAGGAGTTCACCTTGGCCGACGCTGCGTGATAACGATCTCAGGGTCCTTTGGAAGCACTCTGGAATTCTCTGGAATATCCGTAGTGATCCAGGCAGAGGAGCCGATTACCGAGCCTGAACCTATCCTGATATCTCCAAGCAGCGTCGCATTTGCGTAGATCGTCACATTGTCTCCGATGCTGGGATGTCGCTTTGCACCCCTGACAAGCAGTCCACAGCTGTCCTTCGGGAAGGAGAGGGCTCCAAGAGTGACGCCCTGGTAGAGCTTGACATTGTTCCCGATGACAGTCGTCTCTCCGATAACGACACCTGTGCCGTGGTCGAGGAAGAAGCTCCTGCCTATCTCGGCACCGGGGTGGATATCCACTCCGGTCTGCTTGTGTATTATCTCGTTCATCATCCTCGGAATGAGTGGAACTCCATCCTTGTAGAGGTGGTGTGCGACGCGGTGAACGGAAAGTACTCTGATTGCAGGATAGCAGAGAATTATCTCATGAATACTCTTTGCGGCGGGGTCTCCATCGAAGCCGGCCTGCGCATCCAGCTTGATCAGCTGTCTGATCGAGCCGAGGTCCCTCATGAGTGAGTCGATCGCCTCGAGCGTCATGTCCCTCACCTGATTGTCGGGTGCATCCGGGTTCTCGTACTTGTACGCGACATAGACCTGCTTGTAGAGGTGTGCTCCGAAGTGCTGGAGGTAGTAGCGAACCTCATCCTCGAGCGTCGTTATCGAGAAGTCCTTAAGGTCTCCTGGAAAGAGAAGCTGGGTGAGGTAGTCGAGTATATCCTCTACATCCTTCATCTTAGGAAGCAGCGAAAGCCCATGGTGGGTGCCATCGGCTCTCGTTCTATTGAAGTGCGAAAGATAGTCCACAAGATACTTTTCTGTATTCATGGCAAACAGAATATCAGAGCTTTGCTATCTTGTTAATCCTCATTCTTGAGTAGGAAATCTACTTTTTCTCTCAATTCTGTCGATACCAGGGCTGCGACTATCACCTTGACAGCATCCCCTGGGATGAAGGGTATAAGTCCAGCGGCAAGTGTCCTGGAAAGCGTCAGATGTCTTGAGATGCCAAGCCAGCTGAGACCTGGAGTGTAGAGTGCGACATTGGCAAGAAGACCTGTGAGAATGAGATATGCTATCTGGAGCTTCCTGTTATCGAACCTCTTCATGCCCATGAGGCCACAGACGATGACAGCAGGAATCCAGCCGAAGAGGAAGCCGGCTGTGGGGCCTGTAAGGGCTGCAAGGCCGCCACCAGAGGAGAAGACTGGAAGTCCGATCGCTCCGAGAACAAGGTAGAGAAGCACGGAGAAGAGCGAGAGCGGGAGTGGAAGCAGCATGCCCGAAAGCAGCACGAAGAGTGTCTGCAGTGTGATAGGGACCGGTGGAAGCGGGATCCTTATGAAGGTTCCTGCTATGATAAGGGCAGTGAACAGCGCAACAAGTACTGTTCTGATCAGATCTTTTCTTTGCATCTGGGTTGTAACCTCGCTTGTCGCTGAAGAAGTTAGCAGACAACCCCTTCCAATGTAAACCCGTTTACGATATCATTGTCAACCATGACTACCAGAGAGATCGTTCTACAGCTACTTGAAGAGAATCGCGGCCTCTTCGTCTCCGGCGAGATGCTTGCGAAAAGGGCCTGCGTTTCCAGGACCGCAGTCTGGAAGGCCGTCTCCTCACTTGAGCGAGATGGTTATGTGATAGAGGGTGTAAGCCGCCGGGGCTATCGCCTTGTCACGAAGGATGTATTCACCAAGGACGAGATAGGAAAGTACCTCAGGGATATCCCTTTCTACTTCTTCGATGAGATAGACAGCACGAATACCGAGTGCAAGAGAAAGCTCAACGAGGGAGCGAGGGCTCCCTTCGTCTGCATCGCAAGATGCCAGAGCGGTGGAAGGGGAAGAAGAGGAAGAAGCTTCGTCTCTGCCGAGGGTGGAATCTACTTCTCGATAGCACTTCCTGCAAATGGGAGCTTCGATACGGAGCTTGTAACGACCAGGGCCGCTACTGGAATCGCAAGGGCCATCGAGTCGCTCGGCTTCTCTGTCGGAATAAAATGGGTCAACGACCTCTTTGTCAATGGAAAAAAAGTTGTTGGCATACTCACTGAGGGTGTTGTCAATCTTGAAGAGAACTGCATCAGCGATGTGATAATAGGAATCGGCACGAACTATACGACCAGGACCTTCCCAGAAGACCTGCAAAACATCTGCACAAGCCTGTTTCCGGACAGTGAGGCTCCACTTTCAAGAAGCGAGTTCGCAGCTCGGGAGATAGAGGAGACGATAAGGTCCATCTACGACCCCAACTATCTTGAGGAGTACAGAAGGAGGTGCTTCGTACTCGGAAAGGAGGTCATGGTGCTGAAGATGAATGCCAGCATCCCGGCAACGGCCATCGACCTCGATGAGAGGGCCCACCTCGTGGTAAGATATGCAGATGGCTCCATCGAGCACCTTTCAAGTGGAGAGGTCTCGATCCGCTCTACCTTGTAAAGGTAGCATCTTTATTGTATTTTA
>LVBC01000064.1 GCA_001604265.1 Spirochaetales bacterium Spiro_01 | reverse complement strand
AGAGAGTTTCAAAATCACGCATAAGTGATAGTATAAAAGTAATTGAGAAAGAGGTAGGGGACGACCCTGCCTCGAATATCGCCAGGGATATGGTCCACTACGATCTTTACAAGGACACTCTGGTACGAAGAAATCTTGGGAGCAGGTGATGGCAGCAGATAGGATAATGATGGGGCTCGATATAGGTTCCAGTGTTACCAGAGCGGTGATAGGCTCGGTGAACAAGGACGGTCAGCTCATGATAGACGCCCTTTGCGAAAAGCCGACAGAGGGAGTCAGATCAGGTACCATCCTGAACATAGAACAGACCCTGAAGACTATAAACTCCGTGATCAATGATGCCGAACTCCAGGCAGGTGTAGAGATCCACTCTGTCATACTGGGTGTAGGTGGTGAACATATCCAGGGGATTCCTTCCAATGGCGTTGTACCGATCAGCAACAGGGACCAGGAGGTCACAAGGGACGATATCTTCCGTTCGATAGATGTTGCAAAGGCTCGAGAGCTGCCGCAGGATCAGGAGATACTCCACGTTCTTGTACAGGAGTTCATCGTGGACTCCAGAAGCGGAATAAAGGATCCGATCGACATGACCGGACACAGACTCGAGAGCAAGGTCCTGCTTATAAGCGGCAGCTCCTCGGTCTGCCAGAATCAGAGAAAGTGCGTACAGAAGGCAGGCCTTCAGGTACAGAGAATAATGCTCCAGACTGTCGCTGACAGCGACGTCGTCCTCTCTCCGGAGGAGAAGGAGATGGGGACCATACTGATAAACATCGGTGCCGGTTCGACGAACATGATCGCATACTGCCAGGGTGGACCGGTCTACGCAGGTGGAGTTGCCATCGGTGGAGATGCAGTCACCAACGACATTGCATACATACTCAACAAGCCGAAGCAGCTTGCAGAGCAGATCAAGTGCGAATCGGGAGCCTGCTATGTTCCCTCTGTGAATCCTTCCGATGTCGTCATTGTACCCCAGGTAGGAGGCATGCCACCCGAGAGGATCGCAAAGAAGGCTCTTGCAGAGGTGATAGAGCCGAGGATGGCAGAGATCTTCATCATGCTGCAGAGCAAGCTCGAGGAGCTTGACCTGCCAGCAGGCTTTGGTGGAGGTGTCGTGCTTGTAGGCGGAGGTTCGCTGCTTTCGGGAGTTACCGACCTCGCATCGGAGATATTCAAGATGCCTGCACGAATCGGTTTCCCAGAGGCCATAGGAGGTCTGGACAGGAGCTACATCAATCCTCAGTACTCCACAGTTCTCGGCCTTCTCAGAAGCGAGGCAAAGAAGCAGTCTGCCTCAAGCTCCAATTCCTCTAGAAAGGATAGTGAGAGTCGTTCATTTACAAGTAAGATCAAAGGTTTCTTTGGTAGGTTGTTTTAGGAGATATATATGGCATTTGGACTTTTTGATATTGAAGATACAACAGCAGGCGAGCAGAGCGCTCCGACCATTATCAAGGTCGTCGGTGTTGGCGGTGGTGGTGGAAATGCCGTCAATCGTATGATTGCCCAGGGACTAAAGAAGGTCGACTTCCTGGCTCTCAATACCGATGTCCAGGCACTCCAGAGGTCCAACGCCCAGACCAGGATCGCAATCGGAAAGGAGCTTACCGGTGGTCTTGGTGCAGGTGGCCAGCCAGAGATCGGCGAGAAGGCTGCACTGGAGAGCAAGGAGGAGATCAAGTCCGAGCTGGATAATACCGATATGGTCTTCATCACTGCCGGTATGGGCGGTGGTACCGGAACCGGTGCTGCTGCTGTAGTTGCCGAGATCGCAAAGGGTACAGGCGCACTTACAGTCGGTGTCGTCACGACCCCATTTGCCTTCGAGGGCTCCAAGAAGATGCAGCTTGCACAGACCGGTATCGAGCGCCTGAGAAAGCAGGTCGATACCCTTATAATCATCCCGAACCAGTATCTGTTGAAGATAACAGAGCCGAATACACCTATCCGCAAGGCCTTCCTGATGGCAGATGAGGTCCTCTTCCAGGGTGTCCAGGGCATCTCCGAGCTCATCACTGAGCCAGGCGAGATCAACATCGACTTTGCTGATGTCAAGACGGTCATGAGAGGCAAGGGAGATGCGCTTATGGGCATCGGCTTCGGCGAGGGTGCCAACAGGGCTGTCGATGCAGCTACTGCAGCAATAAGCAACCCACTTCTGGAGAATGCATCGATCGAGGGTGCCAAGAGTGTTCTCGTCAATATCTGTGGAAGCGACAACCTGACACTCCAGGAGTACCAGAGCGTCAACGAGCTCATCCAGAAGCACTGTGCAGAGGATGCACTCATCATCTCCGGCCAGTCCTTCAACGCAGAGCTTGGAGACAGGATCAAGGTAACAGTTGTTGCGACCGGCTTCGAGACAAAGGGTGGTCCAAGACCGACTACCACAGATCCGAAGGTCAACGTCTTCAGCACGAGGAATATCGAGAATGCACATCCGCAGGGCGGCTACTATCAGCAGCCATCTCAGGGCCACCAGGCTCCAGAATACGATCAGAGAGGAGCTGTACCGCCAGTCCAGGGTACTCCAAGGCAGAATCCTGCTCCAGATGACTTCAACCACATCAAGATAAACAGAGTCCAGGATCTCATTGACCGCTTCAAGAACCGCCCCGCAGGACAGGACATAAACACTCCTGCAGTTCTCAGATACAACAACATCAATGACGAGAACGGTAATAGATAGGCTGTCGAGAGCTTCGCACGACCTGGTCAGGGAGTATGATTTCTACCTTGACCAGGAGAGGAGACTCGATACGAAGACAAGAGAGGTATACTGCCGCGAGGTGGGATACCTCCTTTCATTCTGTGACGAAAGGAAGCTGGATATTTCCACACTCAGTCTCGAGGAGCTTGAATCTGCACTCATTCTCAGGGAGAGAGAGCTTGCTGCCAGGACAGATGCAAGGATACTCTCTGCAATGCGCTCCTTCTTCCGCTTCCTTGTCCTTGAGAAGATAAGGAAGGACAATCCTGCACTGCTCCTTGAAAAGCCAAGGACAGACGAATATCTTCCACACGTCCTTTCAAGGGAGCAGGTCGACATGGTCCTCTCGGCCTTCGGCAGAGACTCTTCGGACCTTCTTTCCCAGCGCGACTACACCTTCTTCGAGACGATATACTCCTGCGGGCTCAGGATCAGCGAGGCTGTTGGCCTGAATGTGAACTCCTACGACAGTGAGGAGGGAACGCTCAGAGTCATCGGAAAGAGAGACAAGGAGAGGACCTGCTTTGTAGGCTCGTATGCGAAGGAAGCACTCGATAATTATCTTGTCAATGTACGCCCATACCTTGCCCAGGCTGCAGAGAACTCATCCAGGAGCCAGACCCTCAAGCGAAGGGACCAGAATGCACTCTTCCTTGGACGCAGGGGTGAGAGGATTACAAGGCAGGGAATGCACAAGCGCTATCATGAGGTCGTACAGAGGCTCGGCATCGATTCGACTGTCCACGCATTGAGGCACAGCTTTGCAACTCACCTTCTTGAAGGGGGCGCAGGAGTCAGAGAGGTGCAGGAACTGCTTGGACATAGTGACATTCAGACAACACAGATATATACTCATCTCGACACAAGTGGTCTGAAGAGTGCCTTCGATGCCTTCAGTCCTCTGTCCGACGAGGAGTTCTGATGATTTCACTTACACCACTGCAGTATCTTATCCTCTTCTTTCTCGTTTTCCTGGCAGGATTCATCGATTCGATCGCTGGTGGCGGTGGGCTTATAAGCCTTCCGGCCTACTACGCAGTGGGGCTTCCTCCCATCTATGTGCTTGGAAACAACAAGTTCTCATCTACTATCGGTGGAAGTTTTGCACTGTATGAGTACGCAAGAAAGGGGCATATAATCTGGAAGATAGCACTGCTCGGCACAGCCTTTGCGATAATAGGTTCTGCTATCGGTGCCCAGATTGCACTCCGTTTCTCGGACTATTACCTGAAGTATCTGCTGATCTGTGTCATTCCTGTTCTTGCAGTATTGACGCTCAGAAAGAAGAACCTGAAGAGCGAGAGAAGTATTTCTGATAGGACGATGCTCTGCATCACAGCAGCACTTGGGCTTGTAGTCGGCTGCTACGATGGCTTCTTCGGGCCTGGAACTGGAATGTTCCTTACTCTGGGCTTCACGATCATTATCGGCCTCGATACTCTCGATGCCTGTGGAAACACGAAGCTCATGAACTTCTCATCCAATCTGGCAGCCCTTGTGACCTTCATGATCAATGGAAATGTCAACTACAGACTGGGAATTCCCTGCCTTGTCTTCTCTGTACTGGGAAACAAGATCGGGGCGAAGATGGCGATCCGTGGTGGCGACAAGGTCGTAAGACCTCTGCTTGTCGTCGTCCTGATTCTCCTGCTTGGGAACATAGTCCTTTCACTCATCTGAGACAGTAATAATATATTTGAATATAGATAGGGCATGAAGGCTGAAGATCTGCTCTATTCAAGCAACTATCCACTCTCTGAAAAGAGGAGCTGGAACAGTGGTGTAGGCTTCTATGAAAGAGGAGAGGAGGGCTATCCCTTCGATTTCGAGGCCTCCCCCGATGTTCTCTCGGCACTGGGTCATCCATTCTTTCCATCCCTTGCAATAATTTCCATGCAGGGTGAAGATGAGGACAGATATGCTGCCTGGCGCCTTGGGCTCGAGTGTGCATTGAATGGGATTTCCTTTTCGACCAATTACTCTGCAAGAGGAGTGGAAAGAGTGCTCTGCGAGGGTGCTCTTGAAGCCTCAGGAAGGATAAATCTCCTTCTTCCTGGAGGAATCGAGAACTTCCTTGACAACAGAAAGCGGCTTTCAAGGATACTGCTTTCGGATGGCTGCATACTCTCTCCCTTCAGGACAGAGCTGCCGATCTCGTGGAGGAACCATCTATACAACAGGAGTCTGCTTGCACATTCCTCCTGTGCGCTTCTTCTCAGGATGAGAAGATCCGAGTACGACTTTGCAGTAGAAGTGCTGGACAATGGTGGTTCTCTCTTTCTTCACAGGCTTGCATTGAAGGACAGGTATGGGAGGAATCTTGCAATGGAAGGAGCGCCAGTTATCGACTCTGTAGTGCAGATTCTCTCTGCTCCAGTCGGCTATCTTCATGAGAGTGCTGGAGGTGAATTCCAGTTCGAGAATTATCCTCCACTTTCCTTTCTGAAGCTGAAATAAAATAGTATATTCTAATTATGAGCGACAGAGACCTTCTAGAAGAGTTCATCTCATATATCGATTCGATAAGACAG
>LVBC01000063.1 GCA_001604265.1 Spirochaetales bacterium Spiro_01 | reverse complement strand
GACCGAAAATTCGGTTACATTATGAAAAGAAACACAAGAAATGAAATCATCGAATCCGCTATCTCCCTGATGGCCGAGAACCCTCTGGACAGACCGAGTCTTGCAGATATCGTCGCTGAAGTGGGAATCTCAAAGGCCGCTGTCTACAGGCATTTCAAGAGCAAGCAGGACCTGGATGATGAGATCGAGAGGATACTGAAAAGCGAGGTGCAGCACATCATCGATGTTGCCGAGGCCAATCCCGACGATCTTGCACCGATAATGAAGGCGATGACCCAGCTTATCGGCAGCAATACGAACCACATGCGAGTTCTCTCCATGTCCATCCTGAGGAATGCCTACTACAGATCCAGGCTCAACCAGCTCTTCTCAGGCAAGGGCTACAAGGAGGATACGACATCGACCATCTTCTTTGCCACCCTCTTCGGGACACACGTCGACAATCTTGTGAACCAGAAGAAGGAGATACGCGAGAGCGATATCGACAAGATGGTCACTCATGTCCTGACCTGCCTCGACAATGGGGTCCTCGACATGCCGACTGTATCCAATGCACGCCTCAGGCACATCTACAGAGAGTGCATTCCAGCGAGGGAGGATATCAAGGATGACAAGTACCTCATTGCCCTGAGCAACATCCTCGTGAAGTACGGGACCTCATCCATCAACATAAAGAACATAGCTTCGGAGCTCGGACAGGCAGAGAGCACGCTCTACTCCAAGTTCACTACGAAGGAGGAGATGCTTGCATACACAGCAAAGAAGGAGATGAAGAATCTCATCATTCCGCTCAACGCAACTCTGGAAAGGTACGAGAAGGATGAGGAGAAGATATTCGCAATGTATGCATATATCGTGAACTACATCTCGCTCTCCCCAGAGCTTTCGGGCGTTTTGCTGCTGCTCTCCCTCGACCAGAGTCTTGGAAACAGGCACAGAGTAAGGCACGAGGCGATATTCTCCGAGTTCATCGAGAATATCCCGATCAAGGGAATCTATCTCAAGCACGACTCCGATATTGCCCATCTGAAGTTCTGGTGCTTCGGCTGTGCAGTCGTTCTGAGCTTCATGATGAAGAACTTCGCACTGAAGGACAGAGAGGACAATGTCATCGCACTCAACAGCTATCTAAGAAACGGAATACATATCGACGACAAGGAGAACATATGAAAGCAAACAAGATCCTGGCATTGCTGCTCCTTCTCATCCTTGTGCTCACGGCACTCCCCGCAAGGGAGCTGAGCATAGAGGATGCACTGGATCTGGCAATGTCATCAAGCCTCCAGATGCAGAATGCAAGGCTGGAACTGGACTCTCTCAAGAGACAGAGCGAAGATGCGTGGGGAACCTTCCTACCATCCATGACTGCAGCTGCAATAATCAAACAGGCCAATAGATTGAATTCTGACAGCCCTGTGCCAGATCCTTCACTGATATTCAGCTTTAATTTCAGCTTTACTTTCAACCCAGCCATGGCAACAGGAATCAAGGCTACAAAGCAGAGCTATCAGAACGGTCTCCTTTCATATGAGGAAGCCAGGGCAAAGCTCAGAGTCAACATCGAGAAGCTGTACTACGCCATCGTTCTCCAGGAGGAGTCTCTCAAGATAAAGAGGGATACACTCCAGGTGCAGAAGGAGAGGATGGAGCAGGCACAGACCGACTACGACAACGGCTATGTACCGGAGCTGTATGTCCTCCAGACCCAGGTCTCATATCAGAATGCAATGCCCGAAATCGAGCAGGCCGAGCTTTCGCTTGCCCAGAACAAGAGATCCTTTGCCTTCCTGATCGGACTGGACATCAACGAGGAGATCGTCCTCACTGACAGGATCGACCAGAAGATGGTAACCCTGAACGAAGAGGAACTCCTCTCATCTCTCGCAATGAGATACGACCTCGGTGCGATCACCAATGCAGGAAAGCTCCTGGACCTACAGAAGAAGGCACTGCAGCAGCAGACCTACCTGCCAAGCATAAAACTCGATGCCTCTCATGTTCCGACTCTTCAAGCAATTGATGGAGACAACTGGGTGACTACGAACAATTATACTGATAATGGTTCTGTATCACTGACAATTGCATACGATCTGACAGGTCTGTTCCCTACCTCCTCCAACCAGCAGAACATCAAGAAGCTCAAGGAGAGCAAGAAGCAGCTCGACATCCAGTATGCGATGGCCGAGGAGAGTGCAAGAATGGAGGTTCTGACACTCATCGACAAGATCAGGACCAACAGGGAGCAGATCGAGAACTTCGAGAGGACCGTCTCTCTTGCAGAAAGCAGCTACGAGATGACGAAGAAGTCCTACGAGAACGGCACAAGCGACTATCTCGACCTGAAGGACGCAGAGAACTCCCTCAACCAGGCAAGACTTGGAAGGCTTTCCAGTGAGTACGACTACCTCACTGCCCTCATCGATCTCGAATACGCAACACAGCAGACAATCCGCTAAAGGAAGAATAGATATGAAGAAAAGAAATGCAGTAATCATTGCAGCAGCACTCATCGCCTGCAGCACATTCACATCCTGCACCAGGATCCAGACGCTTCTGAACAAGGAGAAGCAGGAGGTAGTTCAGGAGGAGGTCGTCATCTCGACCCCAGTCGGCATCTCCACTGTCGAGAAGGGCTCCATCACAGAGTTCCACAAGTTCGGTGGCACAGTGACGGCCAGGGATTCGGTCACCATTCTTCCCGATGCAGCCGGAAAGCTTGTGAACCTTCTCGTCCAGGAGGGTGACAAGGTCAGCAAGGATCAGATCATCGCAGAGATCGACCCATCCAGGGCCGGTCAGAATTACAGGCTTTCACCTGTAAAGTCCACATTGGAGGGAACCGTTACATCCGTGCCTGTCGCATACGGTGCAACTGTAGGCCAGGGAACCCCGATTGCAGTTGTCCAGACCCTGGACGACCTTGAGATATCCTTCTCGGTAATCGAGAAGTACGTCACACTGGTCGACGAGGGAAAGAAGGCAATCGTCACCTTCGATGCCTTCCCTGGTGAGGAGTTTGCTGCAACGATCACCTTCGTAAGCCCTACTCTCGATACAGCCACAAGGTCAAGGTCAATCAAGGCAAAGCTCGACAATCCGGATGAGAGAGTCATCGCAGGCATGTATGCCCGTCTGAGCGTCATCACAACAGAAAAAAGCGATGTCATCGTAATTCCATACAGCGCCGTTTCGGTCACCAACTCGGGCTCTTACGTATTCGTCCTGGATGGCGACAAGGCAAGAAAGGTCGATGTCGAGATCGGCATCAGACAGGGTAATGAGGCCGAGATCCTCTCTGGCCTTCAGGCAGGAGACCAGCTGGTCACAAGGGGTCAGACCCTTCTTACAGATGGTGCCAGCGTAAGAGTAATCAACTACTGATTCAGGAGATAAGATGTCAATTTCAAGAACAAGTGTACGCAAACCAGTTACCGTACTTATCATCTTCATTCTCCTTGTACTGCTTGGATTCATCAGTGCACAGAAGCTTGCAATCGAGCTCATCCCAGACCTGGACATTCCATATGTCCTCGTCATCACGACCTATCCGAATGCAAGCCCTGAAGAGGTCGAAGACAAGGTAACAAAGACCCTGGAAAGCTCCCTATCATCCGTATCGGGTATAAAGAGTCTCTCCTCAACCTCCAGTGAAGGCCGCTCGATTGTCATCATGGAGTTCGAGGTCGGAACCAATCTCGACGATGTATCGAATACAGCCAGGGACAGAATCGATATGATCAGGGACTACCTGCCGGAGGACTCCGACAGCCCTATACTGATGAAGATGGACCCATCGATGATGCCTATCATGGTACTCACCGTCAACTCTGCAAGCAGATCCGCCGATGAGATCAAGGATATCGTAGACGACATCCTCGCTCCTAGAATCGAGCAGCTGGATGGCGTTGCATCCACACAGACTGTCGGTGGTAGAGAGAGAGCAATCAAGGTCGAGATTCCAAAGGATAGACTTGAAGCCTATGGCCTCACCTTCTCCTCCGTCGGTCAGATGATCGCAGCACAGAACCTCAACACCTCTGTCGGCAACATCACCGAGAACAACATCGAATACTCAATCCAGGCAGATGGTCTCTTCACAAGTGTCGAGGAGATCGGGGACACCGTAATCAGCTACAAGGCCGGTTCCGATGGCCAGATCCACCAGATCAAGCTCAGAGAGATCGCAAATGTCTACGATGGATACAAGGATGCCAGCTCCTACACCTACTCCTTCGGTTCGGAGTGTGTCGCAATCTCCATCTCCAAGCAGTCCGGAAAGAACACTGTAACAACAGCAAACTCCATCCTGAACAAGATGGACGAGTTCGAGAAGGCACTTCCTGCCGACTGCAACATTCAGCTCGTCTACAACTCTGCAGAGGATATCGAGAATGCGATCAACAACGTCGCCTCCTCGGCAGTAACAGGTGCTGCATTCGCAATCCTGGTACTGCTCTTCTTCCTCAGAGCCATCAAGTCGACCCTCATCATCGGCCTGACAATCCCAATTTCGATCATCATCACACTGCTGTTGATGTACTACTCAGGCTTCACACTCAACATGATGACCCTTTCCGGTCTTGCTCTGGGTGTAGGTATGCTTGTAGATAACGCAGTCGTTGTACTGGAGAACATCTTCTCCTACCAGGAGAGAGGTACAAGACCTACCGTTGCTGCAATCCTCGGCTCTGAAGAGATGAGCATGGCAATCACCTCCTCCACACTGACCACAATCTGTGTATTCCTTCCTCTGGTCATGTATCAGAAGCAGCTGGGAATGCTCGGACAGGTCTTCAACCAGCTTGCACTTACCATCGTATTTGCACTCGTATCATCCCTGATCGTTGCAATCACTCTGGTACCTGTACTGGCAAGCAAGTACCTGGTCACAAAGAACCTGAAGACCAGGAACAAGAAGCCATTCTTCAGGATCACAGAGAAGTTCTTTGCAGGTCTGGACAATGGGTATGCTGCAGCAGTCAGATGGGTCCTCCATCACAAGACACTCTTCATAATCGTCATCGCCCTGCTCTTCATCTTCTCCATCAAGATGGCAACTCTCATCGGCTTCACATACATGCCGGATCAGGAGTCCACCTCGATGAGTGTAAGTGTCGAGCTTGCAACAGGTACTGATGTAGAGACCACAAGAGAGGTCATCAACAGGATCGACAAGACCCTGCTTAATGAGCTGAAGGGTGTAAAGACCAATGCAGCAATGATCGGCTCCTCGTCATACATGATGAGCTCCGGTGGTAGCAACTCCGGTACTCTGTGGTACATGTTCCATCCAGCTTCAGAGCGTGAAGAGGGCTGGGATACCGGTACGACCGCCGAAGAGAAGCTCAACAAAATAAAGGACAACTTCCCTGAAGCGAAGATCACAGTCTCCGACTCCTCACAGACCTCCTCGATGGGCGGCTCCTCAGGTATCGAGGTAAAGGTCTCCTCTACCGACCTTGCAGCTGTAAGAGAGGTAGCAGACCAGATCAAGACCCTCCTTGAAGAGAAGGGTTCCCACCTGGTAGAGGATGTAGAGTCCAGCATGAAGGATGGTACTCCTCAGCTTACAATCAAGTACGACAGAGAGAAGATGTACTCTCTCGGCATCAACATCGCAACAGCCAATGCCGAAGTAAAGGCCAACATCGGTGGCACCACCTTTGCCCGCTACAGAGAGCAGGGTGAGGATATCGATGTAGTACTCTCGCTCCCAGAGGAGGACAAGGAGACACAGCTCGACCTGGAGGACATCAAGGTCACAAGCTCCTTCGGGAACCAGGTCCCACTCTCGGCCTTCGCTACGATCGTCGAGACAAGAGCTCCGCTTTCCATCTCCAGAGAGAACCAGAGCCGTGTCATAACGATCACAGCATCCGCTGTTGGTTCGATGCCTCTTTCCGAGACCCAGAAGGCAATTGCTTCTCTGATCGACGAGAACATCCCACCACGTGATGATGTCATCATCGACTACTCCGGCGACTACGAGAGCATGATGGAAGCAATCCAGACCTTCACCGAGATCATCATGGTCGCAATATTGATGGTATTCGCAGTCATGGCAGCACAGTTCGAGAGCTTCCTCAAGCCGTTCATCGTCCTCTTCTCCATGCCGCTTGCAGTCATCGGTATCGTAGGCATCTACGTTGCCACAGGACTCCCATTCAACGTCATCACTGCCGTTGGCTGTCTGATCCTCGTCGGTATCGTAGTAAACAACGGTATCGTACTTGTCGACTACATCGGCCTGATGCAGAAGAGAGGTCTCAATCTGGAGGAGGCGTGCGTCGAGGCAGCCCGCTCAAGACTCCGCCCTATCCTGATGACCACTCTCACCACCGTTCTTGCACTTGTACCAATGGGCTTCTTCCCTGGTGAAGGTGCTGAGTTCAGTGTACCTATCGGTCAGACCGTTCTCGGCGGTCTTACATTCTCGACTCTGATGACCCTCTTCATGATGCCTACCCTCTACTACATCTTCAACAGAGGAAAGGAGAAGAGATCCATCAGGAGAAAGCAGAAGGAGCTCGAACAGGCACTCAAGGAGGACAGAGAATATGCAGAAGCTTGAAATCATAATGTCCGCTGCAATCGACAACGACTTCATGCACCGCTGTGAGGTCAGGAACATTGCAAGATTCTATACCAAGATCGACAACGTGCTTGGCAAAGGCAATCAGAACCCAAAGCTGGGCAATGAGGTATGGCCACAGTTCAACGTCCACTACACCATCGTTGTAAGGGACGAGGAGGTCGACCAGATCAGAATGGTCATCAACTCCCTCAGAAGGGACTTCCCGGATGATGGCGTTGCCTGCTTCATAACCCCCTGCGAGGAGATATGATATCGATGGAGTACTCCAGGCTGCCCTGGAGTGCTCCGCATTTGATGGACAAGAGAACAGACAGAATTTATATTCAGGGATAGATATGGGCGACATCACGATCTTCAAGAGACATGAACTCAAGTACCTCCTTTCCGATCAGCAGAGGGAGGGCTTTGAGCGCGACATCCAGAAGGAGATGATTCCCGATAGCCATGGAGAGAGTACTGTCTGCAATGTCTACTACGATACAGATGACTTCAGGATCATCCGCCACTCGCTC
>LVBC01000062.1 GCA_001604265.1 Spirochaetales bacterium Spiro_01 | reverse complement strand
CTGAGATTCTCGGTGAATTACTTCTTGAGTAAACATTTACAAAGAATGGCAAGGTCTACAGTGGTACCTATCGTGCGCATTGTGGTCTTCCATACGCAGTAGCTGGCTGATGAGGAGATCCTCCATCTGGAGCAGGGACTTTTGTTGTGGCTTTTTACTGCCAAATACTAAACAAAGTCTTTGGTTTTATGTCACAATGGCAACATGGAAGATCTCGACAGATTCATTGAAGCCCAGAAGGGATGGTATACAGTCGCATACCATGAGATGGAGGATGGTGAGAAGCATGGACACTGGATGTGGTTCATCTTCCCTCAGCTCAAGGGCCTGGGCCTCAGTTCGAAATCCAAGCTCTATGGACTGAGCGGCAGCAAGGAGGCCAAGGCCTATTACAGGCATCCCATTCTGGGAAAGCGGCTTGTTGAAATATCCAAGGTGCTCCTGACTCTCGACAGCAACGACCCTGAGGCTGTCATGGGCTCATACACAGATGCAATAAAGCTCAAGAGCTGCATGACGCTCTTTGATGAGGTGACCGCAGACGAGGTCTTCCCACATGTCATCGACAAGTTCTTTTCTGGTGATCGCGATATCAGGACACTCCAGATGCTTTCGGAAGAGAAGCTCGGACTTGCCTGATGCACCTGTAGAGGATAAAACATACCAGTGGGAGTCTTGACTCTATGTTCATAATAGTTGCGTTTACTGTTCTCATAGCTACTACGGTCGGTTCCATCAGTGGAATCGGAGGTGGAGTACTCATAAAGCCGATAATGGATGCGCTTTGCGATATGAGTACAAGCCAGATCAGCTTCATGTCCGGCCTTACTGTCCTGACAATGACGATCGTCTCCCTCGGAAGGAGCATCGGTGGTCCTATAAGGCTGGACAGGAGGGGCTTTTTCCTTGCAATCGGCTCAGCTATAGGTGGTGTTGCAGGCAAGGCGCTCTTCGATATGGTGAAAAGTGCAGCCGGCAACGATGCAGCTGTAGGTCTCTGCCAGAATATCTTAATGGTCATCCTGACAGGCCTCGTATTCGTCTATACGCTCAAGAAGCAGAGCATAAGTACAAAGAATTTCAGAAGTACTGCAATCTCGCTTTCGATGGGCATCGTGCTCGGTATCTTCTCCTCCTTCCTGGGAATCGGAGGAGGACCGATCAACCTGATGATCCTCTCGTACTTCTTCAGCATGGATACCAAGACAGCTGCCTTCAACTCGCTCTTCTGCATCTTCTTCTCACAGGTGCTCTCGCTCATCTCCACGATGCTCACAGGCCGTGTGCCTTCGATCGACTGGAGGCTCATGGTGACCATGATGGTGCTTGCTGTCGTCGGAGCCACCTTCGGCAGAAGCTGTTCGAAGAAGATGGACAACCGGGCTGTTGACAGGCTCTTCATGGCCCTGATGGTCGTCATCATCCTGCTTTCTATCTACAACTGCATAAGGTTCGGTATGGCCCTATGAGCGAAAGGAAGGTAGTCCGCTCACTGATGATCAAGCCGGCAAGCAGTGCCTGCAACCTCAATTGCACCTACTGCTTCTACCGCGATGAGGCCTCGAACAGGGTAGTTGCCTGCCATCCACCAATGACAATGGATACTGCGAGGAATCTGCTTGTGAAGATCCTCGATGGGGCCGATGGAGTCCATATCGGCTTCCAGGGCGGCGAGCCAAGCCTCGTAGGCCTCGACTGGTTCAGACGCTTTTTCGCACTTGCCGAGGAGGTCAACACAGGACGTGTGCCCATAAGCTGGTTCTTCCAGACAAATGGAACGCTGCTCGATGACGAGTGGGGCGAATTCTTCAGGAAGAAGAGAGTGCTTGTCGGCATCTCTGCAGATGGCTTTCCTCGCCTCCACAACCTCTTCAGACGCACCAACGAGGGGGCAAGAAGCAGTAGTGATGTGGAAAGGGGCATACAGGCGATGGTCCGCCAGGGTGTCGACTTCAATATCCTGATTGTCGTGACCAACGAGGTCTGCGACAACCTCGATGCTCTTTGGGACTATTTCCTTGACAGGGGCCTTGTGTACCATCAGTATATCGCATGCATGGATCCTCTCCATGGCGATGAGAACCGATTCCTTTCTCCCGAAAAGTACGGAAGATTCCTTGTTGCACTCTTCGACAAGTACGACTATGCGATCAGGAGCGGGAGGATGGTCTCCATCAGACTCTTCGAGAACTGGATGAACGAGCTCTTCGGCGTTCCACCTGAAGCCTGCGACATGCGGGGTATCTGCTCGGTGCAGTATGTCAGCGAGAGCGATGGCACCATCTATCCCTGCGACTTCTGCTGTACGGACGAGTTCGAGCTCGGGAACATAAACAGAGTGGATATCGAGGATATCGACAGAAGGAGAGAGGAGCTGAGGTTCGAGGAGAGAGGCCTTCCGCTTCCAGAGAAGTGCAGAGCCTGCCAGTATGTTGCGCTCTGCCGCAATGGCTGTCCGCGCTACCGTGACAGTGACAACCTCTACCGCTTCTGCGAAAGCTTCATCTACTTCTTCTCTCATCGCTTCAGGGCCATGGCCTCGCTTGCCGAGGTGATTGCAAGAACGAGATAGTTTTCCTATCATAGCCGTATGAATATTCTCGTAGGTCTTTCGGGAGGAATAGACTCCTGTGTTACAGCATATCTTCTCAAGAGAGAGGGACACCATGTAGAGGGTGCCACCATGCTCATATGGGGAGAGGGGCGTGCTGTTCCTGCGCACATCTCATCCAACAGCTGCTACTCGCCCTCCGAGAAGGAGGATATCAAGAAGACTGCAGACTTCTGCAGAAAGCTCGGTATCGAGTACCACACACTTGACTGTGCAGAACTCTATGAGAGGACCGTACTGGAGAACTTCAGAAGCGAGTATCTCTCTGCAAGGACTCCGAATCCCTGCGTCTGGTGCAATGCGAAGATAAAGTTCGGTGCCCTGGTAGATGCTGCCCGCTCAAGTGGACTCGTCTTCGACAAGTTCGCAACCGGCCACTATGCACGCATACTATTCAATGAAAAAAGCGGTCGCTGGGAGCTTCTGAAGGCTGTGGACAGGAAAAAGGACCAGTCGTACTTCCTCTACCGCCTTTCTCAGGAGCAGCTTTCAAGGACGCTCTTTCCGCTCGGTTCATATGAGAAGAGCGAGGTCAGAAAAATCGATGAGGAGCAGGGCTTTCATGAGCCTGGAATGGTCGAAAGCCAGGACTTCTATCCAGGAGACTACTCCGACCTGATAGGCATAAAGGAGAGAAGAGGCAGGATCGTCACAAGCGATGGAGTCACAGTAGGAAGTCACAACGGCTTCTGGCACTATACCATAGGGCAGAGAAGGGGGCTTGGCGTTGCAGCCCCGAGACCACTGTATGTCGTCGATCTGGACAGCCAGAGGAACGAAGTCATAGTAGGCTACGAGGAGGAGACGCATCAGAGAAGCCTCGAGACCTCGGATGCTGTCTATGTAAGCGAGACCGATTTCGATCCAGCAGAGGAGTACATCGTCAAGATACGCTCTGCACATATGGGAACAAGAGCGCACGTTCTCAGGACAGACAGTGGCTTCAGAGTAGATTTCCTTGAGGATGTGAAGGCCGCGACCAGAGGTCAGAGCGCTGTTGTCTACGATAGCATGGACAGAGTGATTGCCGGCGGCATCATCGAGAGGGCCTGGTGATCACTCAAGTGACAGCGTCACTGTGACATTTCCCTTGCCAAGAATCCTTCTCAGCTCCCTCTCATCCACGCTGACGATCCTTCCAAGTCTCGTGAGCGACCACTCGTTAGTATCGTAGTAGATCGTGATTCTTCTTCCGAGATACAGGATGATGTCGCCAGGCGCTGTCGTGATGTTCTCATCATTTCTCGGCAGGGCCTCTGGAAGAGATCCGACCTTCTCGAAGGAGGCGTAGTCCTCCATGTCGACTGAAATACTTCCTCCCCTCTTTCTGATGAGCTCTGCAAGCGCTTTTGCCGAGCTGTTGTCCTCAAGCACGGCTCTCATCCTGCTTCCATTGGCGCTTACGTAGAGAGAATCCCCTGCATGCAGCATGGATGCAAGGAGAAGTGATATAAGGAGGAGGGTAGTTAATCTTTTCATGGAAATGATTGTATCATGCATCCATGAAGAAATTGATAATGGATATCGATATCGGCACTGATGATGCACTCGCACTTGCCTATGCAGTCTCACTTGAGGAGTACGACCTCATAGGTGTGACTGCCGCTTTCGGAAATGTGGACCAGAAGACAAGCCAGAAGAATGCACTCAAGGTCCTCAAGGCGCTGAAGAGAGAGGATGTTCCGGTCTATCCTGGCGAAGTAGGTGCAGATGGAAGGGCGCCGTACGTTCCGAGGGCCCAAAGGGTCCACGGAGAGAACGGGCTTGGCAATGTCGACTTTCCAGATTCCGACAGAGCTGTAGAGAGCACCCCTGCCTGGGCCTTCATCGCATCCAGTATAGAAGAGTACGGAAAGGACCTGACGCTATTTGCTTCAGGACCACTTACAAACCTTGCAAGAGTATACAGAGAGAGGCCGGACCTCGTAGACCGAAGTGGAAGCATCGTGGTCATGGGAGGAGCGCTATTTGTCGAAGGCAATGTCTCTCCTACTGCAGAAGCGAATACGATCCACGACCCGGAAGCTGCAGGCTTCCTCTTCTCCCTAGGGCTCGATATCGTCTCTATCGGGCTCGATGTCACAGAGCGCATACACCTATCCTCCTCCGATATGGATGAGTGGAGGAGCGAATGTGGAGAGCGCTTCAGGAAGATGACCGAGTTCTACATAGGTTTCCATACAATGAACGAACCCAATGTCAATGATGTGTGCTTCCTGCACGATCCGGCAGCAGCACTCTATCTTTCCCACCCGGAGCTCTTCACAGTGCACCCATTCCCGATAAAGGTCGCATTGGAGGGTGATGTGAGAGGAAGGACCTACGCCTCATACTCAGAGGGTATTCCCTGTACGACACGCTTTGCCATAGATGTGGACAAGGAGGGTGCAGAGAGGTGCCTCAAGGAGAGCTGGAACAGACTTTTCAGCTTATAGACAGAAACAGGGACCAGTGCTGGTCCCTGCCTGCTATTCATCTCGGCTTCATCTCTTTATGAGGAGTACCGAGATATCGTTGACGTTGGTACCGGTCGGGCCTGTCATTACAAGGCCGTCGCACTTTTCAAGTGCATGGTATGCATCGTTGTTCTTGAGGATTGCAGGGATATCCACACCCTTTTCAGCAAGTACTTTGACAGTATCGGTATCGACATAGCCACCTGCAGCATCGGTCGGGCCATCCGTTCCATCGGAGCCGACGGAGAAGATTGCTGCATCCTTTACAGTCGAAAGGAGTGGAGCAGCTGCGAGTGCAAGCTCCTGGTTCCTGCCACCAAGTCCATTGCCTTCGAGCTTTACTACAGTCTCACCACCACAGATGAATGCAAGACTCTTCTTCGAGGAGGCGTAGTGCTGTGCAATGTTGGCAAGGAAGACACCTGCATCCCTTGCAGTACATGAGAGGTAGGATGTGAGAGTGAGCGGCTCGTATCCAAGCTCGGTTGCGGCCTTTTCAGCTGCGATGCAGAGCTGCTTTACAGAACCAGTGATGTAGGTCGTTACATTGTCGAGTGTCTTTGGAGTCTCGATGTCCAGCAGCTCCTTCATCTTCTCGGTCAGTGTGATATTGTACTGTCTGCAGATGGCCTTTGCCTCCTCATTGGTGGAGGAGTCCGGATATGCAGGACCTGATGCAATCATATCGAGCGGGTCTCCGAGGATATCGGAAAGAACGATGGAGAAGACCTTTGCAGGCTGGCAGAGCTTTGCGAACTTGCCACCCTTGACTGCGGACATTCTCTTTCTGATCGTGTTCATCTGTGTGATGTCTGCACCGGATGCAAGCAGCTCGCTTGTGAGCTTGCTCATGTCTGCTGCCGGAATGAGAGGCTGCTCGAAGAGGGCAGAGCCACCGCCGGAGATCAGGAAGACTACATAGTCGTCGGCAGAGAGGCCTGTAACTGCATCGATTGCTGCCTGTGTGCCCTTGTAGGAGTTGACATCTGGAACTGGATGACCAGCCTCGAAGATCTGCAGATTGCCGATAGGTCCCTTGCTGTGGTCGTACTTGGTAACAACTACACCGCCGGATACTCTCGATCCGAGTACCTCGTAGCCGGCTGCTGCCATCTGCCAGGCTGCCTTGCCGGTCGCAATAAGGACTACCTTGCCCTTTACTTCTGGAAACTCCTTGAGTGCCTTCTTCACAGCTGTATCTGGAAGAGCAGCCTCGATAGCCTTCTTGATGATATAATCCGCATCTGAGCGCAATGAAGCCATTTTTTCTATCTCCTATTTTCTACTGCATTCCATTATCACAGAAAAATTCTGTCTTGGATATGTCTAAGTAATCCGATTTCGATGTTTTTGGACAGGGATCGTCAATTA